>JAZROO010000078.1:0-7380 GCA_045648705.1 Eubacteriales bacterium
CGGATTTTTGTCGGGTCAAGGCATAAAACGCAGTCCATACTGCCGTATGGACGAGGCTTTTAACACAGAGCCGGCGGAAATCCGCTTTTTCAAAACATGGTTCGAATGACTCTTATCACCTTAACCGCGTACGCCGACGAGACCGCCTCAACGAAATGCAACTTCCTTTTTTGACACCCACCAGCGTGGCAAAGAGGGTTCTTTGACACGCTGCAAAAAGACGACAGATAAAATCTGTCGGCTTTTTGATAAAATTTATGTTTATTTTTTCTCGGAAAACAGATAGTTTACCAACATTGTTGCCAAAATGATCATGCCGATAACAACGAAAATTACCAACATACCAATGCCCATAAACTTTAAATTTTTAACAAAATTGAAAAGTTCAAAGGACAGCTTGGGAGCAGCATTTAACATTAAAATATTCATATAAATCATTCCTCCCTTTCATTAAGAGAACAGATTCAAAATGATGCCGCCGGCGATAACCGAAGCGATCTGTCCTGAAACGTTTACACCGATGGACTGCATCAAAATGAAATTCTGAGGATCTTCATCAATCGCCATTTTAGCAACGATACGGCCGGACATGGGGAATGCGGAAATACCTGCGGCACCGATCATGGGATTGATCTTCTTTTTGGAAAAGAGGTTTAAAAACTTTGCAAACAGAACACCGCCTGCGGTATCCACAACGAAAGCAATCAGACCAAGACCCAAGATGAGCAATGTGTCAAGCTTCAAGAATTGAGCAGAGGTCATATTGAATGCAACGGAAATACCAAGGAAGATGGTAATCAGGTTTGCCAGTACCTTTTGAGCGGTTTCTGAGAGAGATTCCAGTACGCCGCACTCACGAATCAGGTTACCGAACATCAAAAATCCGATCAAAGCAGTTGCCTGCGGAACAATGGCAGAGGCAA
The DNA here is from genome assembly GCA_045648705.1 of Eubacteriales bacterium. Classification (GTDB taxonomy): domain Bacteria; phylum Bacillota; class Clostridia; order Oscillospirales; family QAKW01; genus Firm-08. The sequence goes on from JAZROO010000078.1 coordinate 924, forward strand.
CGATGGTGATGATGATGGGGAACATAATACGTGTCAGTTTGCTGACGGATTTTTGCTCGTAAGGCATTTTGATCAAACGTTCTTTTCTGCTGGTCAACAGTTTGATAACAGGGGGTTGAATGATGGGTACGAGTGCCATATAGGAATAAGCGGCAACGGTAATGGCGCCGACATATTGAGAATTCAGTGTGTTGGCAACGGCAATGGAAGTGGGGCCGTCTGCCGCACCGATGATGGCAATGGAAGCCGCATCAATTTCGGGGAAGAAGATGCTGGCGGTGCAAAGGGTGAAGAAAATACCGAACTGAGCCGCCGCACCAAACAACATCAGTTTGGGGTTGGACAAGAGGGGACCAAAGTCGATCATAGCACCGATACCGATGAACAGTAACAAGGGGAACAATTCATTGGCAATACCGGCAGTATAGAGCTCTTTGATGGGGCCAACCAGTGCATCGGAAAAAGGAATGTTGACCAAAATGGTACCAAAGCCCATCGGGAGCAACAAAGAGGGCTCCATTTCTTTGTGGATGGCAAGATAGATCAAAACGCATCCGATCAGAATCATCAGCATATCCTGCCAGGAAAATGCCAATAGATTTTTATAAAGAATATCCATTATGTGACCTCCCCTTAATCAATCACAACCAACAAAGCGCCGGTGTCCACAGTGGTGCCTTGTTGTGCGGCAACCTGAGTAACGGTACCATCTTTGGGAGAGGTGATTTCATTTTCCATTTTCATAGCTTCCAGTACAACCAGAACGTCGCCTTTTTTAACGGCTTGTCCTGCGCTGACCAGTACTTGCAGAATGGTGCCGGGCATAGGCGTGTTGACAGCTTCGCCTGCGCCTGTAACAACGGCGGCAGGTGCGGCAGTGGGTGCAGCAGGTGCGGCGGCAGGAGCGGGCGCTGCGGCGGCTACGGGAGCGGCAGGAGCGGAAGGAGCAATTGCTTCATATTCACTCAGCAGCATTGCGTTGCCGTGCTCTACTTCAATTTCATAGGTGCGACCTTCTAAAGTAATTTTGTATTTCATTATTCTTTAACCTCCTGAATGGAAATAAAACGAAGTTCGTTGATCGGTTTGCCTGTTTTTTCGGCAACGATCGCCATCAGCATAGCGGCTGTTTTGGGGGCTACGTCGTGCAGTTTGATTTTTCCTGCACTACCCGGGGCTGTGAAAGTGTTTGCGACAGTGGTTTCCTGCACGGGTGTTTCTGTGGTGGCTTTGTCCGAACGCCATTTGCGGATGACCATTACCACTACGGTCACTACCAGTGCCGCCAACATTGCAAGCGCAATGTAATCGGGTTGTGTGTTGGCTGGCATATTTCTTCCTCCTTACTTATTTTGACAGACTTCTTTGAATCAGTTTTATAAACTCAACAATCGGAATAACGGCAAATCCGAGTGCGATAGCGATCGCATATTCAAGAATGCCGACACCGGTCAAACCAAATGCACCTGCCAAAAGCGGAATTTCGCAAACGGCAGTGGTGGCAACAAAGCTGCCGAGCATTGCAAACCACAGCACTTTGTTGTGAGAGCGCATCGAGAAGATGCTGCCGCGTTGAGAGCGCATATTAAAGGAATGGAAAACTTCTGCCATGGACATGGTTAAGAATGCCATGGTAACACCGTGTGCTTCGTTCACAAACTGCCAAGAGCCTGTTTCAATAAAGCATCCGATGAGGTAGGAAGCAAGGGTGAGAATCGAAACCAGAGCGCCTTGGTAGAAGATATCTACTGCCATACCGCCTGCAAAAATACCTGCTTTGGCATCGCGCGGTGCGCGGCGCATAATGTCGCGTTCAGCACTTTCCATACCGAGAGCTAAGGCAGGGAAGGTATCGGTTACCAGATTGATCCACAACAGGTGTACCGGCTCGAGAATGGTAAAGCCGATGAGGGTAGCAACGAAGATGGAGATAACCTCACTCATATTACTGCCAAGCAAGAATTGAATGGCTTTACGGATGTTATCATAAATGCGGCGGCCTTCTTCTACGGCGCCGACGATGGTGGCAAAGTTGTCGTCAGTCAGTACCATATCGGCAACGTTTTTGGTAACGTCGGTACCTGTGATACCCATGCCGACACCAATGTCAGCACTTTTGATGGAGGGAGCGTCGTTAACGCCGTCACCTGTCATCGCGGTAACAAAACCTGCGTTTTTCCAAGCGTTTACGATACGGGTCTTGTGCTCGGGTTGTACACGGGCATAAACGCCGATGCTTTTGAATTTGGCTTCAAAGGTCTCATCGTCCATTTTGTCCAGTTCACTGCCGCTGACAGCCTCGGTGTTTTCATCCAGAATGCCGAGTTCTGCGGCGATGGCACGTGCCGTGTCAATATGGTCACCGGTGATCATGATGGCGCGGATGCCGGCATTTCGGCACTCGCAAATTGCATCTTTAACTTCGGGACGAACAGGGTCGATCATACCGCAGATGCCGATAAAGCACAAATCTTGTTCAAGATTTTCAGGGGTGTAAGCAGGGGCGCTTGTGTGTTCGCGCTTGGCACAGGCAAGTACGCGCAGTGCCTTGTCTGCCATTGCTTTGGCGGCGGCAAAAATTTCGTTTTTATATTCCTCGGTCAGCGGCAGAACTTCACCGTCTTTGAGGTAGTGGGTGCAACGGGAAAGTAAAACGTCCATACCACCCTTGGTGTATTGAATGATGCCGTTTTCACTTTGGTGAACGGTGGACATCATTTTTCTGCCCGAATCAAAGGGTGCTTCACCGATACGGGCAAAGGAAACCTTAAGGTCGTTTTTGTTCAGGCTGAGTTTGTTTGCCCAAACAACCAAAGCCGCTTCGGTGGGCTCACCGGTAACTTCGCCTGCATTGTCGATTTCAGCATCCGAGCAAAGTGCCATTGCCGAGGCGGCAAGTTTTTCATCAGCACCGAAATAATCAACAACGGTCATTTTGTTTTGGGTCAGCGTACCTGTTTTATCCGAACAGATAATCTGTGCGCAACCCAATGTTTCAACTGCGGTGAGTTTGCGGATGATGGCACCGCGTTTGCTCATGTTGGTAACACCGATGGACAATACCACCGTAACAACGGCGGCAAGACCTTCGGGGATGGCGGCAACTGCCAGAGAAACAGCAACCATAAAGGAATGCAAAATGGTGTCCAGTTCCAAGCCGTCACGCACAAGCTGTACACCGAATACCAGTGCACAAATGCCCAGTACCAGCCAGGTCAGAATGCCTGAAAGCTGATGCAGTTTGATTTGCAAAGGTGTCTGACCTTCTTCGGCAGCGGTCAGAGCGCCTGCAATTTTGCCCATTTCGGTATCCATACCGGTGGCGGTCACAACGGCTTTGCCGCGACCGTAAACAACGGTACCGCCCATATAGACCATATTCTTTCTGTCACCGAGCGGTACGTCTTCACCGCCAAGTCCCAGTATATCAATAATTTTATCTACGGGAACGCTTTCACCCGTCAATGCCGCTTCTTCTACTTTTAAAGAAGCGCTTTCCAGCAATCTTGCGTCAGCAGGAACGGCATCGCCTGCTTCCAGTGCAATAATGTCACCTACAACAAGGTTTTCACTGGGAATAATCTGCAACATTCCGTCACGAATGACCTTACAGGTGGCGGCACTCATTTCCTGCAAAGCTTCAATGGCTTTTTCCGCTTTGCTTTCCTGATAGACACCGAGCACGGCATTGATCAGTACGACTGTGAGAATGATGATAACGTCTGCAAAACTTTCACCCTCCAACACAGCCATCACACCGCTGATAGCGGCGGCAACCAGAAGGATGATGATCATCGGGTCGGTCAACTGTTCAAAAAAGCGGCGGATGAGGCTTTTGCCCTTGGCAGCTTCCAGTTTGTTGGGACCGTCTTTGTCTAGACGTGTCGCCGCCTCTTGACCACTCAGGCCGGTTTCGGCAGTGGCAAGGGAGGAAAGGATTTCGTCGGGAGCATTGTTGTAAAATTTCATCTTGTTCTTCCTTTCATAATTAGGATAGCCCGTTCAGCTGTTTGCTGACGCGGGTAACGTTGGGGCAGGTCCTTAAAAATCGGTAGTCCGAAAACGAAACGGATTCTTGCAGAAATGCCCGCTACTCTTAGGAAAATTCAAAAAATTACCAATATATATTATACTCATAATTTTACTAAAAAGTCAAGTTAATAAAGCGATGATTTTGTGACAAAATATATAAAAAAAGGAGCGTGGTTTAATGGAAGTTACAGCAGGAAAAGGAACGCTGATTCTCAAAAACGGAGTATATGTGATCGGCAGGGGCAACTGCGTCGGTAAAAAAGAGGGCGAGGGGCCGCTCGGTAAAGAGTTTGACTGCATTGAAAGTGATGAATATTTAGGGGAAGACAGTTTTGAAAAGGCTGAAATGAAACTGCAGCACACGGCTTTGCAAAATGCGCTGATGCGGTGCAATCTGGAGCAAAAGGATCTGGACGTTTTGGGAGCAGGGGATCTGCTCAATCAGTGTGTGGCATCGGGTTACAACGTCAGGGAAAGCGGAGTGCCGTTTATTGGGTTATATGGCGCGTGTTCGACGATGGCACTCTCCACGCTGAATGCCACCCTTTGCCTTTGCGCAGGGCTTGGGGCAACGGCAGCGGCTATGACCAGCTCGCATTTTTGCTCAGCGGAACGGCAGTTTCGTTATCCGCTTGAATACGGTGGGCAACGACCGCCCAGCGCACAGTGGACAGTAACGGGCGCAGGTGCGCTGATTCTTTCCACCGCCCGAACTTCAAGTGTGCGAGTGCGCGGTTTGCAGGTGGGCAAAGTGGTGGATTACGGCATTTCCGATATCAATAATATGGGGGCTGCGATGGCGCCTGCGGCGGTGGACACCTTGCAAAGCTTTTTTGAAAATACCCACACCAAACCGCAGGATTTTGATGCTATTGTGACGGGCGATTTGGGACAGATCGGGGCAGACATTCTCAAAGACCTGCTTTTGCAAGAAGGATACGATCTTGGGGAGCGGTATGACGATTGCGGCAAACTGATTTTTTCCAAAGAGCAGGACGTGCATGCCGGCGGCAGTGGGTGCGGTTGCAGTGGCGCTGTGCTGACAGCGCATCTTTTACCAAAACTTGAAAGTGGCGAGATAAAGCGGCTTTTATTTATTGCCACGGGGGCGCTGATGAGTCCGCTGACGGTGCAACAAAAAGAAAGTATTCCCGGTGTTGCGCATCTGATCTTTTTTGAAAGAGAGGAAAACTAAATGAATTATCTCAATGCTTTTATGGTCGGAGGACTGATTTGCGTGGCAGGACAAATTCTGATCGACAAAACCAAACTGACACCGGCACGTATCGTTGTAATATTCGTGTCCGCAGGTGTGGTGTTGACGGCACTTGGAGTTTATCAGCCGCTTGTTGAATTTGCAGGCGCAGGTGCCACCGTTCCTCTGACGGGATTTGGCTATTCTCTTGCCAAAGGCGTGCAGGCGGCGGTGGTTGAAAAAGGACTCCTTGGAGCATTTACCGGTGGCATTGCGGCTTCATCGGGCGGCATTACGGCGGCGGTGGTGTTCGGACTTATCTTTGCGCTGATCTTCAAACCCAAAAGTAAATAATCTTTTGTATGCTTTTTTGGTTGACTAATCGGAAAAGCGCTTGTATAATGAATATAAATTTTTATTATACGAGGAAGAAAAATGAAAAAGATACTTTTGGGAACCAAGAAGAATTTTTATAAGGCAAATTTGCACTCTCACAGTAATCTTTCCGACGGTAAGCTTTCCCCTGAGCAACTCAAAGAGAAATATAAGGGAAAAGGGTACAGTATTCTTGCCATCACCGATCATGACAGTATTCGTTCACATGCCGAGCTTGATGATGCGGATTTTCTCACCATCACCTCAATGGAAATTTCAATAAAACAGCGATTGGTTTCCACCAGTGTTGACCGTCATATGAAGGTTTGTCACCTCAACGTGTACGCCTTGGAGCAGGGCAATGAGTATAACGTTTGTTACAGTACCGATTACGATAAGTATTCCCCGAAAGAACGGGTAGAGGCAATTCTGAAAGAAAACGGTGCTGATTATAAAAGAGTGTATAGTGCCGAGGGCATCAATGAAATTATTGATACCGCCAATAAAAACGGATTTTTGGTGTGCTATAATCACCCCACCTGGTCGCTTGAAAATTATGCGGATTATTCGAAATATAACAACCTGTGGGCAATGGAGGTTTACAATACCGGTTGCGCGACAGGGGGACTGTTTGAGTACAATCAACAAGCGTTTGATGACTTTTTGAGATTGGGCAAAAAGGTATTCCCCATTGCTGCTGATGATAACCATAACAAAAGGGAGCAAGATAGCTTTGGCGGTTTTGTGATGGTCAACAGTGATGCGCTGAATTACGCTGAGGTAATGCAGTCACTCAAAGCAGGTGACTTTTATGCCTCCACAGGTCCTGAAATTTACGAGGTTACGTTGGAGGGG
>JAZROO010000079.1:0-21758 GCA_045648705.1 Eubacteriales bacterium
GTGCCAAATTCACCGCCCACCACGCTTCCGACGTAGGTGGCAATGTTGACGGCGAAGGGTCCCGGTGTCGATTCACTCACGGCAATGAAATTGATAATGGCTTCTTCACTCATCCACCCGTGAGAAAGTACCTCCGACTGAATGAACGGGAGCATTGCATATCCGCCGCCCACCGTAAAGGCGCCCACCTTGAAAAAGGTGAGAAACATTTCTAAAAATACCATCATTTTGCCATCCTCCTTTCATTTATAAGGGAGGAAATAATGCCGACTGCCGCGCAAAACAGAATGATATACAAAACGCTCAGGTTGGTCAGCGCCGCCACGATAAAGGAAATGCCCATCAGAATATAGGACAAAAGCCCCTTGGGGCACTTAGCGTACATTGTCCACAGTGCTTTAATAAGCAAGGCAAGCACGCCTGCGCGGATGCCGAAAAAGGCATATTTAACGGCGCGGAGCTCTTGAAACTGCTCCAGTACAAAAGAAATAATGGAAATGATAACAAAAGAGGGCAGTACCACTCCAAACGTTGCCGCCGCGGCACCCCAAAATCCTGCCACTTTAAAGCCGACAAAGGTGGCGGAGTTGATGGCAATGGGGCCGGGGGTGGATTCGGCAATGGCGATAATGTCCAGTATCTCCTCGTCGGTAATCCATTTTCTTTTTTGCGCCACCTCGCGCGAAATCAGCGGTATCATCGCATATCCGCCGCCAAAGGTAAAGGCACCGATTTTGAAAAATATGCAAAACAGTTTCCAAATCACAGGGCAGAACTCACTTTCTTTTGGTTAAAATAATGATGTATGCTTTGTATTATATACTATTTTTTTGTGAAAATCAACGCAAAGTTATCTGTTGACAAAGTGGGTGTATAATGATATAATTTTTAAGATAAAAATATTACTATATGGAGGCAAAAATAATGGGAAACGTCTACGAGAAAACACAGTTTCAAAAAATGGTTAGTGATTTTTTCGTTTCTCACAATATGCGTGCCCCCATTTCCCCTGAATATGTTATTTTTCCCGGCTTTGTCGATGTGCATGTGCATTTTCGTGAGCCGGGTTTTTCTTATAAAGAAACGATTGAAAGCGGCTCACTTGCCGCGGCGGCAGGCGGATATACGGAGGTTTGCACCATGCCAAACCTCTCTCCCGTACCCGATAGTGCCGAGCATCTTTTACTGCAACGAAAACTTATAGAGAAAGATGCGTGTATTCACGTTTATCCCTACGGCGCCATCACAGTAGGGCAACAAGGGGAAAAACTGGCAGACCTTGCAGATCTGGCGCCCGACTGCATCGCTTTTTCTGACGATGGAAAAGGTGTGCAAAGTGAAGAGTTGATGCGCCAGGCGATGATGACCGCCAAGGAACTTGGCAAAATCATCGTAGCGCACTGTGAGGACAATTCGCTGCTCAACGGTGGATACATTCACAAAGGCGCCTATGCTGCGGCGCATGGGCACAAAGGCATCTGCTCGGAAAGCGAGTGGCGCCCCATTGAGCGCGATTTGAAACTGGCTGAGGAAATCGGATGTGCCTATCACGTTTGCCACATTTCTTGCAAAGAAAGCGTGGAGCTGATTCGTAAGGCTAAGGCAAGAGGGGTAAACGTTACCTGTGAAACCGCACCGCATTATCTGATACTTACCGACGAGGATTTAAAAGAAGAAGGCAGATTTAAAATGAATCCGCCCCTGCGAAGCAAAGAGGATCGCGCGGCATTGATTGAGGGTGTGATGGACGGTACCATCGATATGATCGCCACCGACCACGCGCCTCATTCCGCTGAGGAAAAAAGCAAAGGTCTTGCAGGCAGTGCCTTTGGCATTGTCGGTATTGAAACGGCGTTTTCTTTGATGTACACCCATTTTGTAAAAACAGGCAAAATGAGTATGGAGCATCTGACGGGACTGCTTTGCGACAATGCAAGAAAGCGTTTTAGCATTCCGCTTGGGTGCGACTTTTCGGTATGGAATCTCCAAAAAGAGTTTACGGTTGAGCCCGAGAAGTTTCTCTCTAAAGGCAAGGCAACGCCTTTTGAAAATCACAAACTGTTTGGCAGCTGTGTGCTGACGGTGTGTGACGGTAAAATTGTGTATAAAAAATAGTTTGATATAGATTTATAGGAGGATAATATGGCTAAAAGAACAGATCTTAAGAAAATTCTCATCATCGGCTCCGGCCCCATCGTAATCGGTCAGGCAGCCGAGTTTGACTATGCAGGCACCCAAGCCTGTCTTGCACTCAAAGAGGAGGGGTATGAGGTTGTGCTTTGCAACTCCAACCCTGCCACCATTATGACCGATACCACCATTGCGGACAAGGTGTATATGGAGCCTCTGACCTTGGAGTATATCGCCAAGATTTTGCGCTATGAGCGCCCCGATGCCATCGTGCCCGGTATTGGCGGACAGACGGGTCTGAACCTTGCTATGCAACTGGAGAAAAAAGGTGTTTTAAAGGAATGCGGTGTGGAACTGCTGGGCACTTCTTCTGAGAGTATTGAGCGCGCTGAGGACAGAGAAATGTTCAAAGAACTCTGCGAGTCCATCGGTGAGCCGACCATTCCCTCCGAAATCACCTATTCTCTGGACGAAGCCAAAGAGGCGGCAGAGAGAATCGGTTACCCCGTAGTACTGCGCCCTGCCTTTACTTTGGGCGGTACAGGCGGCGGCTTTGCTTACAATGAAGAGGAACTGCTTGAAGTCGGCCGCAATGCTTTTAAGCTTTCTCCCGTTCATCAGGTACTCATTGAAAAGAGCGTAAAAGGCTATAAGGAAATCGAGTTTGAAGTTATGCGCGACTCGGCAGACAATGCCATCACCATCTGCGGTATGGAAAACATTGACCCTGTCGGTGTTCACACGGGTGACTCTTTGGTTGTGGCTCCCATTATGACCCTGTCCAAAGAAGACGAAAAGATGCTCAACGACAGTGCCATCAAACTCATCAAAGAACTCAAAATCGAGGGTGGCTGCAACGTGCAGTTTGCTCTCAACCCCAACTCCAGCGAATACTATCTGATCGAAGTTAACCCCCGCGTTTCCCGTTCTTCTGCTCTGGCAAGTAAGGCTTCCGGTTATCCCATTGCGAGAGTAACTGCGAAAATTGCCGTGGGTATGGAACTGAAGGATATTGCAATTGCCAATACCACCGCCGCTTTCGAGCCGTCACTGGACTACGTGATTGCCAAACTGCCGCGTTTTCCGTTTGATAAATTTGCTTCTGCGCCCAACACTCTTGGTACGCAGATGAAAGCAACGGGTGAAATTATGGGCATCGGCTCCAATCTTGAGGAATGTTTGCTCAAAGGTGTGCGTTCTCTTGAAATCGGCGCCTGTCACTTCCATCTTGCGAAATTTGACGATATGAGCGCCCAGGCACTCAAAGAATATATCAAAGAGTTTAAAGACGATAATATTTTTGCCGTGGCGCAGTTGATGCGCCTTGGTGTCGGCATTGAAGAACTTCATGAGATTACGCAGATTACGCCCTTCTTCTTAGAGGGTGTTGCCAACATTGTGGCGCTTGAAAAAGAAGTTGCCGCCGCTCCGATGGACCAAGAAGTACTGAAAAAAGCCAAAAAGATGGGCTTTTCCGATCAGTTTATTGCAAAACTGTGGAACGTAAAGGAAATCGAAGTATTTAACCTGCGCAAAGCAGAAAAAATCTTCCCCGTTTATAAGATGGTGGACACTTGCCACACAGGTGCCTATATTCCGTATTTCTATTCCTCTTACCACGGTGAAAACGCAAGCATACTGACCGACAAAAAGAAGATCATCGTTTTGGGCGCAGGTCCCATCCGTATCGGTCAGGGTGTTGAGTTTGACTACTCCACCGTTCATGCCGTTACCACCATTAAAAACTCAGGTTACGAGGCAATTATTATCAACAACAACCCCGAAACCGTTTCCACCGACTATACCACTGCCGACAAACTGTATTTCGAGCCCTTGACGGCAGAGGACGTTATGAACATCATCGAGTTTGAAAAGCCCGAGGGCGTTATCGCTCCACTGGGCGGTCAGACTGCCATTAACCTTGCCGAGCCCCTCAGAGCCCGTGGCGTAAAGATCATCGGTACCGATTGTGCCGCCATTGAACGCGCAGAAAACCGCGACAGTTTTGAGAAAATCCTCAAAGAACTTGATATTCCGCAACCCAAGGGTCAAGCGGTTACCAATATTGAAGACGGTATTAAGGCTGCTGCCGAAATCGGTTATCCCGTATTGGTGCGCCCCTCGTTCGTTCTGGGCGGCAGAGCGATGCAGATCGTTGCAGGTGAGGAGCAACTGCGTCAATACCTCAAAACCGCCGTTGAAATTGATGAGGACAAGCCGGTACTGGTAGACAAATATATTCAAGGTAAAGAAGTAGAGGTCGACGCGTTTTGCGACGGCAGAAGCGTCTTTGTCCCCGGTATTATGGAATTGGTTGAGCGCACGGGTGTTCACTCGGGTGACTCTATCAGCGTTTATCCTGCTTTCTCCATTTCCGATAAGGTTAAAGGCATCATTTTGCAATATGCAAAGAAACTCGGTCTTGGCATCGGCATTGTCGGTCTTTACAATATTCAGTTTATCGTTGATAAAGAAGAAAACGTTTATATCATTGAAGTAAACCCCCGTTCTTCCAGAACGGTACCGTTTTTGTCCAAAGCCACAGGCTATTCACTTGCCGATATTGCCACCGAAGTGATTATGGGCAAGAGCCTCAAAGAGCAGGGCATTTTCGATATTTATCCCGACGAGAAAAAGCGTTGGTACGTTAAAGTGCCCGTATTCTCCTTTAACAAAATTAAGGGACTTGATGCTTATCTCTCTCCCGAAATGAAGTCAACAGGTGAGGCTATCGGCTACGATGATAAGCTCAATCGCGCCCTCTTTAAAGCCTTGCAGGCAAGCGGTATGAAACTGCAAAACTACGGTACGGTTTTTGCCACCATTTCCGATAAGGATAAAGAGGAAGCTTTGCCGCTGATTCGCCGTTTCTATAACCTTGGCTTTAACATTCAGGCAACCGCAGGCACCGCCGCATTTTTGAAAGAACACGGCATCCGCACTCACGTGCTCGGCAAAATCAGTGAGGGCAGTGAGGAAATCGGTCAGGCACTGCGCCAAGGTCACATTGCATACGTTATCAACACCCGTGACATTAACTCCGTAGGTCAGGCAAGTGACGGTTATGAGATTCGTCGCGTTGCCACCGAAAACAATGTTACGATGTTTACCAACCTTGACACTGTAAACGTACTGCTCGACGTTTTGGAAGAAACCACACTCACCATTTCTACGATTGACGCGTAAGGATTTTATATGAAACAGACAATTTTTACTATCAAAGAAAATACGGCACTGACCGAGAGTGTCTATAAAATGATACTCTCGGGTGATACCGAGGGGATCGTCTGCGGTCAGTTTGTCAATTTGAAGCTGGACGGATTGTATCTGCGCCGCCCCATCTCCGTTTGCGACTGCAAAGGGGAAGAGCTGACCATTGTTTACAAAGTGGTCGGCAAAGGCACCGAGCAGATGAGCCGCATGAGCGCAGGGCAGAGCCTTGACGTGCTGACAGGGCTTGGCAACGGCTACGACCTTGCCCCTGCAGGTCAAAAGGTAGTTTGCCTTGGTGGCGGTGTTGGCGTTCCGCCTCTTTATATGCTCACCAAAAAACTGCGTGAGCAGGGCAAAGAGGTCACCGTCATTCTCGGCTTTAACACCAAAGACGAAGCCTTTTACGAAAACGAATTTGCCGCACTCGGCGCGAGTGTTCTGGTCACCACGGCAGACGGCTCTTACGGTATTAAAGGCTTTGTAACCGATGCCTTAAAAGACGTGGCGTACGATTATTTCTACACCTGCGGTCCCGAGCCGATGCTGAAAGCGGTTTATAAGACTACCGACACTGAAGGTCAGTTCTCTTTTGAGGAGAGAATGGGTTGCGGTTTTGGCGCTTGTATGGGCTGTTCTTGCAAAACGGTAACAGGCTATAAGCGCATTTGTAAAGACGGTCCCGTTCTGCGAAAGGAGGAGATTTTGTGGGAAGACTAAACGTGAAACTCTGCGGAGTGGAGATGGACAATCCCATTATCCCTGCCAGTGGCACCTTTGGCTACGGCTACGAGTTTGCAGAACTCTATGACATCAATATGCTTGGTTCCTTTTCTTTTAAAGGCACCACCAAAGACGCGCGGTTTGGTAACCCCACGCCGCGTATTGCCGAGTGTCCGATGGGTATGATCAACGCTGTGGGTCTTCAAAATCCCGGCGTGGAAAAGGTCATTGCCGAGGAACTTCCTAAAATGCGCAAAGTATTTCATAAACCCGTGATGGCAAACGTCAGCGGTTTTTCGGTGGAGGACTATGCCTACACCGTTGAAAGACTTGATGGGGAAGAGGACATTGGTTGGTTTGAGGTCAACATTTCCTGCCCCAACGTTCACGGCGGCGGAATGAGCTTTGGCACTTCTCCGGAAGCCGCCGCCGAGGTAACAAAGGCGGTCCGTAAGGTAACAAACAAGCCGCTGATTATCAAACTTTCCCCCAATGTGACCGACATTGTGTCGATTGCCAAAGCTTGCGAGGCGGCAGGTGCAGACGGTATCAGTCTGATTAACACTTTGCTCGGTATGCGCATTGATTTGAAAACCCGTCGTCCCGTAATTGCCAACAAAATGGGCGGTTTTTCGGGTAGCGCCATCTTTCCCGTTGCGGTGAGAATGGTCTATCAGGTGGCACAGGCTGTGGATATCGACGTGGTCGGTATGGGCGGTGTCAGCACGGCGGAGGACGTAATTGAAATGATGCTCGCAGGTGCAACTGCCGTTGAGGTGGGCGCTGCCAATCTCATCGACCCGTGCGCTTGTAAGAATATTATTGATCAGCTTCCTGCCGTTATGGACAAATACGGCATCAAGGATTTAAGTGAAATTATAGGAGGAGTAAAGTAAATGGGAAAAGATGTAATTGTTGCTTGTGATTTTGCAAGCGCTGAGCAGGTATTTGCATTTTTGGATAAATTTGAGGGTTGCCAAAGAAAACCCTTTGTGAAAATCGGTATGGAATTGTTTTATGCCGCAGGTCCCGATATTGTGCGCCAAATCAAAAAACGCGGTCACAAAATCTTTCTCGACCTCAAACTGCACGATATTCCCAACACCGTTAAAAAAGCAATGAGTGTTCTTTCGGGGCTTGACGTTGATATCACCAACCTCCACGCTTCCGGCACCATTCGTATGATGCAGGCGGCAATTGAGGGGCTCACCCGTGCTGACGGTACTCGTCCTTTGTTGATTGCCGTTACACAGTTGACCTCCACCGACCAAGAGAGTATGGAGCAAGACTTGCTTATCAAAGCTCCCATTGATGAAGTGGTAATGCATTATGCAGAAAATGCCAAAAAAGCGGGACTGGACGGTGTTGTTTGCTCTCCGCTCGAGGCAGGAAAAGTTCACAGCCGTTGCGGTGCAGAGTTTTTGACCATCACCCCCGGTGTGCGCTTTGCTGACGGAGACGTTGGCGATCAAAAGCGCGTTATGACCCCTGCGCAAGCCAAAGAGATCGGCTCGGATTATATCGTTGTGGGCAGACCCATGACTGCCGCTGAGGATCCGGTTGCCGCTTACGAACGTTGTGTAAAAGAATTTTGTGACTAAGCCTCACGGTGTGAGGGGACAGGTTCGAGCGATGAGCTACTCCCGTACGGTCATCGTATTTCTTGACAACCTGTTGTTTGTGCACGAAAATAAGTGAGTTATAAGTTAAAAACAAAAGATAGGAGATATATTATGGAAAAGTTGATTGCAAAAGATTTACTGAGTATTAAAGCGGTATTTTTCCGCCCCGATGAGCCGTTTACCTGGGCAAGCGGTATCAAAAGCCCTGTTTACTGTGACAACAGACTGACCCTGACCGCCCCCAAGGTACGTACCGACGTTGAGGAAGGCCTTGCCAAACTCATTAAAGAACATTATCCCGAGGCAGAAGTGCTGATGGGTACCTCCACTGCAGGTATTGCTCATGCCGCCATCACAGGTCACATTATGGGACTGCCGATGGGTTACGTGCGCTCCGGTGCCAAAGATCACGGCAGACAAAATCAGATCGAAGGCAAACTCGAAGCAGGTCAAAAGGTTGTCGTTGTGGAAGATTTGATTTCTACCGGCGGCAGTGTGCTCGAGGTTGTAAACGTTCTCAGAGAAGCAGGCGCCGAGGTACTTGGCATCGTTTCGATCTTTACCTACGGTATGCAAAAAGGCATCGACCGTATGGCTGCAGCCAATGTTAAAAATGTATCTCTTACCAACTTTGACGTGATTGCAGAAGTTGCGGCAGAGGAAGGATATATCAAGCCCGAAGACGTTGAGAAACTCATTCGTTTCCGCAACAACCCCTCCGATGAAAGCTGGAGAAACTAAGCATGAAACATCTGATTGATATTTTTGATTTAAGCGTTGAGCAAGTGGATGCACTGCTCAAAACAGCGTGTGATATCAAAAAAAGACCTGCAAAATATGCTCAAAAGTGTAAAGGCAAAAAACTTGCCACACTTTTCTTTGAGCCTTCCACCCGTACCCGTCTGAGTTTTGAGGCAGCGATGCTGGAACTGGGCGGAAGCGTTATTGGTTTTTCCGATGGCAGCAATACTTCTGCCTCCAAAGGTGAGAGCGTTGCGGACACTGCGAAGGTCATCAGCTGTTATGCCGATATTATGGCAATGCGCCACTTTAAAGAGGGCGCTCCCTTTGCCGCGGCACTTGCCGCAAGTATCCCTGTCATCAATGCAGGGGACGGCGGTCACGCGCATCCCACCCAAACCCTTGCCGACCTTTTGACGATTTACAGTGAAAAGGGAAGACTGGGTCATCTTAAAGTCGGTTTTTGCGGTGACCTCAAGTACGGGCGCACCGTGCATTCTCTGATTGCCGCGCTTTCTCGTTATGAGGGCATTGAAGTGGTGCTCATTTCCCCTGAGGAACTCAAACTTCCCGACTACGTTAAAGACGAGTTTATGGGCAATATGACCTATAGTGAAACCACCGACCTTGAAAACTCGATGGCGGATCTTGACGTTTTGTATATGACTCGTGTTCAAAAAGAACGCTTTGACGATCTTGCAACCTATGAGCGCCTCAAGGACGTTTATATTCTGGATACCGACAAGCTTAAAAAGGCAAAGGCAGATATGTCCATTCTCCATCCTCTGCCGCGCGTGAACGAAATTTCCGTTGCAGTGGATGAGGATAGCCGCGCTTGTTACTTTAAGCAGGTAATGAACGGCAAGTTGATGCGGATGGCGCTGATTTTGCATCTGCTTTCCAAGGCAGACGGTGAAAAGTTAACTGCCGAAAATGAAAAAGAGGGTCTTGTTTGCACCAATGAGCGCTGTGTCACCGCAAGTGAGCAGGAAGCCCGTCAGCTTTTCAAAAAGGCAGAAAACGGCATTTGGCGTTGCCAATATTGCGAAGCGGAAATCAAAGAGTAAAAATACACAAAAATAGTGTCAAATTTGAAGCATTTTTGGCACTTGGAACATTGACACTTATATATAATTATGATATTATATAAGAGTAGTGTGTCAGTAGGAGACAATTTGTAACTGACGGATAAAGGTGGAGCACCACCGAGGAACAAATTGCCGACGCACATCTTATATTGTCGACCGTCTGGGCATACTATGGCTTTGCTTTAGTATGCCCATTTTTTATTTTAGCGACCCTCACTTTAGGGGGGCAAGATTTGGAGGAATATGTATGAAAAAAATCGGTATCGTTATGGGGAGTGACAGTGATTTGCCCATCGTCGAAAAAGCGACGGCAATTCTCAAAGAACTGGACATTCCTTATGAAGCACACATTTATTCCGCACACCGCACACCTGATGAAGCTCGTCAGTTTGCCGTGAGTGCCAGAGAAAACGGATTTGGCGTTTTAATCTGCTTTGCAGGTATGGCGGCTCATCTGGCCGGCGCTATTGCGGCAGGCAGTACCTTGCCCGTAATCGGTGTTCCTTGCAAGGGTGGCGCTGTGGACGGACTGGACGCTCTGCTTTCCACCGTTATGATGCCCTCGGGTATTCCCGTTGCGACTGTTGCCATCGGCGGCGGCGCCAACGCGGCACTCCTCGCGGCTCAGATTTTAGCGGTAGAGGACAAAGCACTGGCTGACAAACTGGATGCCAAAAGACTTGCAGATGCTAAAACAGTACTCGGCAAAGATGCCGCACTGAATATATAAAAAATTTTTTGAATATAAAAGGAGAACTGAAACTATGAAACTTGTTTACACCGGAAAAACCAAAGACGTATTCGCACTTGAAAACGGAAACTACCTGCTCAAGTTTAAAGATGATTGCACCGGCAAGGACGGCGTGTTCGATCCCGGCGAAAACTCGGTGGGTCTCACCATCGAGGGCGTGGGCGACGTTAACCTGCGTATGTCCATTTACTTCTTTGAAAAGGTCAATGCCGCCGGCATCAAGACTCACTACGTAGATGCTTCTTTGGAAGACACCACGATGGAAGTTCTGCCCGGCAAAGTATTCGGTAAGGGTCTGGAAGTTATCTGCCGTCATAAAGCAGTTGGTTCCTTCTACCGTCGTTACAGTGATTATATCGAAGAAGGCGCAGATCTGCCTGCATACGTTGAAATGACCTTTAAGAACGACGAAAAGGGCGATCCGCTGGTTACCAAAGACGGTCTGGTTGACCTTGGTGTTATGACTGCTGAGCAGTATGACGATATGAAGGAAATGACCCAAAAGATCACTCAGATTGTTGCTGACGATCTGAAAGATAAGGGTCTTATTCTGTACGATATCAAATTTGAGTTTGGTTACGATGCAGACGGTAAGGTAATGCTGATTGACGAGATTGCCTCCGGTAATATGCGTGTGTACAAAGACGGCGAGTATATCGATCCGATGACGCTGTCCAAACTGTTCTTTGAGAAATAAGGAGTAATCAATGGGAGGATTTTTCGCAATTGCCTCAAAAAAAGAGTGCTTGATGGATGTTTACTTCGGTGTGGACTATCATTCCCATCTGGGCACCCGCAGAGCAGGACTTGCGTGTTGGGACGCGGAGATTGGTCTGCAACGTCAAATTCATAATATTGAAAAAACACCTTTTCGCACCAAGTTTGAAAGTGTGTTTGATGAAATGAGCGGCACCAGTGCCATCGGCTGCATTTCGGACAGTGATCCGCAGCCGCTGCTCATTCGCTCCAAAATGGGCACCTTTGCCATCTGCACGACAGGCATTATCAACAATGCCGATGAACTGATTGAAAAGTATCTGCAAGACGGCGGCCATTTCGACGCGATGACAGGCGGTAAAGTCAACGGCACCGAACTGCTTGCCTCTTTGATTGCACTGAAAGGTGATTTTGTCGAGGGCATTCAGTTTGCCCAAGAGGTGATAGAGGGTACGACCACCATTCTGATTTTAGCAGAGGATGGCTCCATTATTGCCGCCCGTGATAAAATGGGCAGACTCCCCGTGATGCTTGGCAAGAGGGAAGACGGTTACTGCGTTACGCTGGAAAGCTTTGCTGCCACCAAACTTGATTTTGAAGAAGTAAGAACCTTAGGTTCTGCCGAAATCGTCAAAATCACACCTGATGGCGTTGAGGTGCTTGCCGCCGCGCAAAAGAAAAAGCGTATCTGCTCTTTTTTGTGGACCTATTACGGTTACTCCACCTCCTCTTACGAGGGCATCAGCGTGGAAGGTATGCGGTATCGCGACGGAGCACTGCTTGCCGAGCAGGATAAAGAACGGGAAAATATCGGTCAGATAGATTATGTCTGCGGTATGCCGGACAGTGGTATTCCCCACGCCATCGGCTATGCCAATGCCAGTGGTAACCACTATGCCCGTGCTTTTATTAAATACACACCCACCTGGGCGCGTTCCTTTATGCCTGCAAAGCAGATCGAACGTGACCGCATTGCCAAAATGAAACAGATTCCCGTAGACGATCTGATCCGCGATCAGCGTTTGCTGTTTGTAGACGACAGTATTGTCCGCGGTACACAGATTAAAGAAACGGTGGACTTTCTTTATGAGCACGGTGCCAAGGAAGTGCATATGCGCTCCGCTTGTCCTCCGATTATGTATGGTTGCAAATACCTCAATTTCTCCCGTTCCACTTCAGATATGGATCTGATTGCCAGACGCGTGATTTTGGAGTTGGAGGGCGAGGCAGGATTCGAGTATATCAACGAATATGCCGACGGTACCACCGAGCGCGGCAAAAATCTCAGAGCCGCACTTTGCAAACGTTTCAATTTTGCATCTCTTGAATTTCAGAGTCTTGAAAACATCATTAAGGCAATCGGTATGGACGAGTGTGAACTGTGTACATACTGCTGGAACGGAAAAGAATAAACTTTCGAAAGGAAATATTTAAAATGGCTTTACATGCAAATTCTAAATCCGATTCTTACGCCGCAGCAGGCGTAGATATTACCGCAGGATACAAAGCGGTTGAACTGATGAAAAGTCATATCGCACGAACCATGACGGCAGGGGTTTGCTCCGACGTTGGCGGTTTTGGCGGTTTGTTTGAACTGGACGTAACGGGAATGGAGCGTCCTGTACTGGTAAGTGGTACCGATGGTGTCGGCACCAAACTGAAACTTGCTTTTCTTATGGACAAGCACGATACCGTTGGTATTGACTGCGTTGCCATGTGTGTAAACGATATTATTTGCGCAGGTGCTAAGCCCCTTGTTTTTCTTGACTATATTGCCTGCGGCAAAAACTATCCTGAAAAGATTGCCGCTATTGTCAGCGGTGTAGCTGAGGGTTGTGTGCAGGCAGGTGCCGCACTCATCGGCGGTGAAACTGCTGAGATGCCCGGCTTCTATCCTGTGGATGAATACGACCTTGCAGGTTACTCCACCGGTGTGGTTGATAAGTCCAAGATTATCGACAATTCCAAGATGAAGGCAGGAGACGTGATTATTGCTCTGCCCTCCAGTGGTGTTCATTCCAACGGCTTTTCTCTGGTCAGAAAAGTGTTTGACGTGGAAAATGCCGACATTAAAACTCCTTGTGAAGAACTTGGCGGCAAGAGCATTGGAGAAACTCTGCTCACTCCCACCAAAATTTATGTAAAACCCGTACTGGCACTGCTTGATAACGTATGTGTTAAGGGTATTTCCCATATCACAGGCGGTGGCTTTTACGAGAATATTCCGAGAAGTATCCCCAAGGGTCTGGGTGCTAAGATCGAGCGTGGTGCCATTAAGATTCTGCCCATCTTTGATTTGATTGCAAAGCGCGGCGGCATCTCCGAGCGCGATATGTTCAACACCTTTAATATGGGCGTTGGTATGAGCATCGTAGTAGCTCCCGAAGACGTGGATACCGCTCTCAAGGTACTGCGTGACAATGGGGAAGAGCCCTACGTAATCGGTACCGTTATTGAAAGCGACGAAGAAGTCGTATTCTGCTAAGGTGATAAACTTATGAGTAAAGCAAAAATTGCCGTTTTGGTTTCGGGCGGCGGCACCAATCTGCAAGCGCTTATTGACGCGCAAAAAGCAGGGGTGATTCAAAGCGGTGAAATCAAACTTGTAATTTCCAACAAACCCGGTGCCTACGCTTTGGAGCGTGCGGCAAATGCAGGGATTGAAACACTTGTTGTCGAAAAAAGCAAGTGTGCGGACCGTGCCGAGTTTGAAGCAGGCATTATTAAGGCACTCACCGAAAGAGAAATTGACGTGATTGTCCTTGCCGGTTTTATGGTCATTCTTTCCGAAGACTTCACATCGAGATACCCCCGTCGTATTCTTAACGTGCACCCGTCTTTGATTCCGTCGTTTTGCGGTGAAGGGTTTTACGGACTGCGCGTTCACGAAGCGGCACTGGAGTACGGTGTTAAGGTCACGGGTGCTACCGTTCACTTTGTAAACGAAATTGCCGACGGTGGCGAGATCATTTTGCAAAAAGCGGTAGACATTGCAAAGGACGACACGGCCGAGACACTGCAAAAGCGCGTAATGGAACAGGCAGAATGGATCATTCTGCCCCGTGCCGTTGAACTTGTCAGCGCTGATATTATTTCAAAAGAGAGGTAAAACAAATGGATATTTATAAAATCAACGATATTGCAAAACTGATTGAAGGCAACAGTTACGTTGGTCGCGGCATTGTGATCGGTAAAACTCCCGATGGCAAAAAGGCGGCTACCGCCTATTTCATTATGGGCAGAAGCGCCAACTCCCGTAACCGTATCTTTACCGAGCGCGACGGTGCGGTTTTCACCGAGCCGTTTGATGCTTCTAAAGTAGAGGACCCCTCTTTGATTATCTATGCCGCCATTCGTGAGTATGAAAACAATCTCATCATCACCAACGGCGATCAGACCGATACCGTTTACGAAGGCCTTGAAAACGGTATCAGCTTTGCCGGCGCACTGACACAGCGCGAGTTTGAACCCGATGCTCCCAACCTGACCCCTCGCATCAGCGGTATGCTGACCTTTGCGGAGGGTGACTTTACCTATCAGATGAGCATCTTAAAGAGTGCTGATGCTGAGGGCACTGCTTGTAATCGTTACACCTTCAGCTATCCTTCTTTGAGCGGACTTGGTCATTTCATTCACACTTATGTTTGTGACGGTGACCCCATCCCCACCTTCCAAGGTGAGCCCGAGCGCATCAAAACCGATAACGACATTGATGCCTTTACCACTTCACTTTGGAACGCGCTGGATGAAAACAACAAGATTTCTTTGTACGTTCGTTACGTTGACCTTGCAACAGGCGAGGTTGAAAATCGCATGATCAACAAAAACAAATAAGGAGAATCGTGATGAAAGAATTTGAACTCAAGTACGGCTGTAACCCCAATCAAAAGCCTTCTAAAATCTTTATGAAAAACGGGGAAGAACTGCCGATTAAAATTCTCAACGGCAGACCCGGTTATATCAACTTTTTGGATGCTTTTAATTCTTGGCAACTTGTAAAGGAACTCAAAGAGGCACTTGGTTTGCCTGCGGTCACTTCTTTTAAGCACGTCAGCCCCACCTCTGCGGCAGTTGGTATTCCGCTGAGCGACAATCTTAAAAAAGCTTGCTTTGTAGAGGATGTTGAGGGACTGGACGAAAGCCCTCTTGCTTGCGCTTATGCAAGAGCCCGAGGAACTGACAGAATGTGTTCCTTTGGTGACTGGGTAGCACTGAGTGACGTTTGTGACGTTACTACCGCTAAAATGATTGCCCGTGAGGTAAGTGACGGTATTATTGCTCCCGGATACGAGCCTGAGGCTTTGGAGATTTTAAAAGCCAAGAGAAAGGGCGGCTACAACGTTGTAGAGATCGACCCCGACTATGTCCCTGAAGAAGTTGAGACCAAAGACGTTTTCGGCATCACCTTTGAGCAGGGCAGAAACAACTTTAAAATCAACAAAGAACTGCTTGCAAACATTGTGACTGCCAATAAAGAGTTGCCCGAGAGCGCTGTGCGCGATTTGATTATTTCTCTCATCACCTTAAAATATACGCAATCCAACTCCGTTTGCTACGCGGTAGACGGTCAGGCCATCGGTGTAGGTGCAGGTCAGCAAAGCCGCATCCATTGTACCAGACTTGCAGGTACCAAGGCAGACACTTGGTTTTTGCGTCAGCACGAAAAGGTGCTGAATCTTCCCTTCAAGGCGGATATCCGCCGCCCCGAACGTGACAATGTAATTGACGGTTATATCAACAAAAACGAAGAAGACGTTTGCGCTGAGGGTATCTGGCAGAATTACTTTACCACCCGTCCCGAGCCGCTGAGTGATGAAGAAGCAAGAGAATATCTTGACAAAATTGATGGCGTGGCTCTGGGAAGTGACGCGTTCTTCCCGTTTAGTGACAATATTGAAAGAGCATACCGCAGTGGTGTAAAATATATCGCTGAGCCCGGCGGCTCCATTCGTGACGATGCCGTCATCGAATGTGCCGACAAATATGGTATGACCATTTCCTTCACAGGAATGAGACTCTTCCACCATTAAGAAGTAGAGGAAATGTGTTTATGAAAATTATGGTCGTAGGTGGTGGCGGCAGAGAGCACGCCATCATCAAAAAAATCAAAGAAAACCCCACTGTCAGTGAAATCTATGCTTTGCCCGGTAATGGCGGAATGGCAGAAGATGCTACTTTGGTACCCATTGGTGCCAAGGATATTGGTGCCATCGTAGATTTCGCAGTGAACAATAAAATTGACTATGCCATCGTAGCACCCGACGATCCGTTGGTGCTGGGATGTGTGGATGCGCTGAAAGAAAAGGGCATTGAATCATTCGGCCCCTCCAAAGCCGCCGCCATCATCGAAGGCAGCAAAGTATTCTCTAAAAACTTAATGAAAAAATACGGTATTCCCACCGCCGCCTATGAAGTGTTTGACGATATGGAAGCGGCACTGGAGTATCTTGACTCTGCCCCCATTCCCACCGTTATCAAAGCAGACGGTCTGGCTCTGGGCAAAGGCGTTATCATCGCCTTGACACGTGAGGAAGCCAAAGCGGCAGTCCGCTCCATGATGGAGGACAAGGTGTTTGGCGCAAGCGGTGACCACGTTGTTATTGAGGAATTTCTCACCGGTCCCGAGGTTAGTGTTCTGTCCTTTACCGACGGGGAAACCTTGATTCCGATGATTTCTTCTATGGACCACAAAAGAGCAGGGGACAATGATACGGGACTCAATACCGGTGGTATGGGCACCGTTGCCCCCAATCCGTACTACACTGAGGCGGTTGCCAAAGAGTGCATGGACTCCATCTTCCTGCCCACCATTCGTGCAATGAAGGCAGAGGGCAGAACGTTTAAGGGTTGTCTCTACTTTGGATTGATGCTCACCGAAAACGGTCCCAAGGTCATTGAGTACAACTGCCGTTTCGGTGATCCTGAAACGCAGGTTGTTCTGCCGCTTCTTGAAAGCGATTTGCTCACCGTTATGAAAGCCACAACCTTCGGCACCTTGGCAGAAACCGAAGTTAAGTTTGCTGATAAACACGCTTGCTGTGTTATTATGGCATCCAACGGTTACCCCTCCGCTTACGAAAAAGGATTTGAAATGAGCATTCCTGCCGACATCAGTAGTTCTGTTTACGTAGCAGGTGCCAAACTGGCGGACGGTAAACTCTTAACCGACGGTGGCAGAGTACTCGGCGCCACCGCAGTGGCAGACACGTTGCCCGAAGCAATCGATGCTTCCTACGCAATGGTTGACAAGATCCATTTTGAAAACGCCTATTATCGTCACGATATCGGCGCCAAAGCCCTCAAAGCAAAGGAGAACTAAAGAATGGTTTACAGATTATTTGTTGAAAAGAAAAAAGAACTGGCGCACGAAGCCAAAGCACTGCTTGGTGACGCTCGCACACTGCTTGGTATCACCGCACTGGAAGATGTGCGCGTTATTAACCGCTATGATACCGAGAATATTGCTCCTGAACTGTATGAGAGAGCAAAAACCACCGTTTATTCCGAGCCGCAGCTCGATATCATCTCTGATGAGATCGACACGACGGGTGCCGTCTCTTTCGCAGTGGAATATCTGCCCGGTCAATACGATCAGAGAGCAGATTCTGCCGCACAATGTATCCAGATTATCTCTCAGGGTGAGCGTCCCACCGTACGTACTGCGAAAGTATATGCACTTTACGGTGATTTGACCGAGGCTGAGATTGCTGAAATCAAAAAATACGTTATCAACCCCGTGGAAGCAAGAGAGGCAAGTCTTGAAAAGCCCGAAACTCTTGCTATGCAGTACGATCTGCCTACCACGGTTGCAACCTTGGACGGCTTTATCGAGCTGGACAGAGAGGGTCTTGAAAACTTCGTAGAGAAATATGCACTCGCTATGGATGCTGACGATATTGCTTTTTGCCAAGAGTATTTTAAAAGTGAGCATCGTGACCCCACCATTACCGAGATTCGTATGATCGATACCTATTGGTCCGACCATTGCCGTCACACCACCTTCTTAACGGTGATTGACGACGTGAAGTTTGAAGACAAACTTCTGCAAGAGACCTATGAGGACTATATTGCCACCCGTAAAGAACTCGGCAGAACAAAGCCCATCTGTCTGATGGACATTGCTACTCTTGCCGTAAGATACCTCAAAAAAGAGGGCAAACTTGAAAAGCTTGACGAAAGTGAAGAAATCAATGCTTGTACCGTTAAGATCGAGGTAGAGGCAGACGGTAAAAAAGAGCCGTGGTTGCTTTTGTTCAAGAATGAAACACACAATCATCCCACCGAAATCGAGCCTTTCGGCGGCGCCGCAACCTGTATCGGCGGTGCCATCCGTGACCCCCTAAGTGGTCGTGCTTACGTTTATGCCGCTATGCGCGTTACCGGTGCGGCTGACCCCTTAAAGCCTGTCAGTGAAACCATTCCCGGCAAACTGCCGCAAAGAAAGATTGTCACCACTGCTGCCGCAGGATACTCCTCCTACGGTAACCAGATCGGTCTTGCCACCGGTATTGTTGACGAAATCTTCCACGACGGTTATGCCGCCAAACGTATGGAGATCGGTGCTGTTATCGCGGCCGCTCCTGCAGAAAACGTACGCAGAGAAAGACCGGAAGCAGGGGACGTAGTCATCTTGCTTGGCGGCTCCACAGGACGTGACGGTTGCGGTGGTGCTACCGGTTCTTCCAAGAGCCACACCTCCAAGAGTCTTGAAACCTGCGGTGCCGAAGTGCAAAAGGGTAACGCTCCCGAGGAAAGAAAACTTCAGCGCTTGTTCCGCAACGGCGAGGCCACCCGTATGATCAAACGTTGTAACGACTTTGGTGCAGGCGGTGTATCGGTTGCCATCGGTGAACTTGCTGACGGACTTGTTATTGACCTGAATGCCGTACCCAAGAAATACGAAGGTCTGGACGGTACCGAACTTGCCATCAGTGAATCTCAAGAGAGAATGGCAGTTGTTGTAGAGGAAAAAGACGTGGAAGCTTTCCTCGCTCTTGCCGCTAAGGAAAATCTGCAAGCCGTTGCAGTTGCTAAGGTACAGGCAGAGCCTCGTTTGGTAATGCATTGGAACGGCAACAAGATTGTTGACCTTTCAAGAGAGTTTCTCAACTCCAACGGTGCTGACAAGCATATCACCATTACACCTGCAGCACCTGCGCTGACACCCAAAACCGTAGAAGGCAGCTTTGCAGATAACTATAAGAAGCTCGCAGGCGACCTGAATATCTGCTCCAAACGCGGTCTTTCTGAGCGCTTTGACTCTACCATCGGTGCCGGCACCGTGCTGATGCCCTTTGGTGGTAAATATCAGCTCACTCCCATTCAAGCAATGGTACATAAGATTTCTATGGAACAAAAGAAAACCGACGACGTTTCCTTTATGTCCTGGGGATACAATCCCTTTATCACCGAGCAAAGCCCCTATCACGGCGCCTATCTTGCCGTAGTAGAATCTGTTGCTAAGTTGATTGCTACCGGTGCTACCTTTGAAGACGTATATCTGACCTTCCAGGAATACTTTGAGCATCCCGGTAAGGACGGTAAGCGTTGGGGCAAACCTTTGGCAGCTCTGCTTGGCGCCTTTGCCGCACAAAAGAATCTCGGCATCGGCTCGATCGGCGGTAAGGACTCTATGAGCGGTTCCTTTGAGGATCTTGACGTTCCGCCCACCTTGGTTTCCTTTGCAGTGACCACAGGTAAAGTAGGTCAGGTCATCAGCCCCGAATTTAAGAAAGCGGGTAACAAGGTTGTGCTGCTCACACCTGAGTTTGACGAAAACGACCTGCCCGAAACCGAGTCCTTTATCAATCTTATGAATCGCGTCAGCACCCTGATGCAAGAGGGTAAAGTTGCCGCGGCATACACTCCCACCGTTGGCGGTATTGCCGAAGCGGTGATGAAGATGGCAATGGGTAACGGTCTTGGCTTTAACTATTGTGAAGGTATTGACCTGAACACCATCTTTGGCTATAACTACGGTTCCTTCTTGTTGGAAGTAACTGAGGATATTGAGGGCGCCACCCTCATCGGTACCGTAACTGACGACGGTAAGATCAGCTACGGCTGTGAATTTGTCGATATGGCAGAGATCTCAGACGTTTACGAAAGCAAACTCGAAAGCGTTTACTCTTGCAACATCGCGCAGGACAGCAAGGTTAAAAACTTCAACTTCATTGCAGATTCTTATCCGACGCCTGCCATCGCGGTTGCAAAACCCAAAGTGCTTATTCCCGTATTCCCCGGCACCAACTGCGAATATGATTCCGCCAAGGCGGTAGCAAGAGCAGGTGCCGAGCCTGAAATCATTGTTGTTAAAAACCGCACCGCTTCGGCTATCCAAAGCAGTGTAGAGGAATTTGCCACCAAACTTAAAGACGCGCAGATGATCTTCATCCCCGGCGGCTTTTCGGGCGGTGACGAGCCTGACGGTAGTGGTAAGTTCATTACCGCATTCTTCCGCAATGCCGCGATTAAAGACGGTGTGACCGAACTGCTTGAAAAGCGTGACGGTTTGATGTGCGGTATCTGCAACGGCTTCCAGGCACTTATCAAACTCGGTCTGGTACCCTACGGTAAGATTATTGATACCGACGAAACCTGCCCGACCCTCACCTTTAACACCATTGCCCGTCACCAGTCGAGAATTGTTCGCACTCGCATTGCTTGCAATAAATCACCCTGGTTGTCGCTGATGAACGTGGGTGACATTGTTAACGTTCCGATTTCTCACGGTGAAGGCAGATTCCTTGCCGACGAGGCTTTGATTGCCAAACTTGCTGAAAACGGTCAGATTGCTACCCAATACGTTGATCTTGCAGGCAATGCCACAAGTGACGTTGCTTTCAACCCCAACGATTCTATGTACGCCATTGAGGGTATCACTTCTCCCGATGGCAGAGTCTTCGGTAAGATGGGTCACAGTGAGCGTATTGCAGACGGTCTGTATCAAAACGTTCCCGGTGAATATGATATCCGTATGTTTGAAGCGGCTGTTAAATACTTTAAAAAGTAAACAAGGAGAGGCAATAATATGGCTTACAAAACCGATATTGAAATCGCACAGGAGTGCGTGATGCGCCCCATTACCGAAATTGCTTCGGCGGCGCACGTTGATGAAAAATATATCGAACAATACGGTAAATACAAGGCAAAGATTGACCCCAAACTGCTTGAGGAAACCGACCGTAAGGACGGTAAGCTCATTCTTGTCACCGCCATTACTCCCACCCCCGCAGGTGAGGGCAAAACGACCACCACAATCGGACTTGCCGACGGTATGAAGCAACTGGGCAAGGACGTTACCGTTGCACTCAGAGAGCCTTCTCTGGGCCCCGTCTTTGGTATCAAGGGCGGCGCCGCAGGCGGCGGCTATGCACAGGTCGTTCCGATGGAGGACATCAATCTGCACTTTACCGGTGACTTTCACGCCATCGGGGCCGCCAACAATCTCTTGGCGGCAATGCTGGATAACCACATTCAGCAAGGTAACGCTCTGGGAATCGACGTTAAAAAGATTACCTGGAAGCGCTGTGTTGATATGAATGACAGACAGCTCAGAAACGTTATCGACGGTCTGGGCGGCAGAATGCAAGGTGTTCCGCGTGAGGACGGATTTGATATTACCGTTGCCAGTGAAATTATGGCGGTACTGTGTCTTTCTTCTTCGATTACCGACTTGAAAGAGCGCCTGTCCCGTATTATTGTTGGTTATACCTATGATGATAAACCGGTTACCTGCGCCGACCTCAAGGCGCAGGGCGCAATGACCGCTCTGCT
>JAZROO010000080.1:0-50696 GCA_045648705.1 Eubacteriales bacterium
ACGGCTTTGCCTTAGCAAAGCCGTCTTTTTTGATTATTTAAGGTTTAAGAAATCGGTGCGGTAGGTAAGACCAAAGCGTTTGGCAACGGCATCCAACTCGTCATCGTGAATGGTGTTGAGGTGAGGCATATGGCAGTACAGCATATAAAGCTGGGCTGCTTTTTCTACCGTTTCAATCAGACCGAAGGTTTCGTCAAGGTCTTTACCGGCGCCGTAGATGCCGTGCAGGCCCCAAACAACCAAGCGGTATTCCTTCATTTTCTCGGCAGTGGCTTCACCGATGGCATTGTTGCCGCAGACCATCCAGGGCAAAACACCGATACCGTCGGGGAAAACAACGATGCACTCGGTGCAGGTTTCCCAGATGGTGTGGGTGAATTCTTTGTCGTTTAAGGGGTGAATGTGGGTCATTGCCAAGGTATGTGTGGGGTGAGTGTGCATAATAACGCGATGCTCAGGGTCTTTGGAAAGACGAACCATATGGCTCATCAAATGGGCAGGCAGTTCGCTTGTGAACTTGCCGCCGTCATTGTATCCCCACATCAGTTCTGCTGTTTCACCGTCAGCGGCAACGCGGATAAGGCCTAAATTGTTTTCAGGGTCTTCCTCTACGTTTTTAAAATATTTTCCGGTACCGGTGACCAGAAAATATTTGCCGACCAAAGTATCGGCTTTAAAGCCCATGGGAATGGTGCGCTTGATGCAGGTGGGATCAATGTAGGGCTCAACTTCCTCGGCATCAATCATCAAAGAGATGTTACCGCCGTTGCGCTCGTCCCAACCCAGACGATACATATTGGATGTGGTTTTGCAGAATTTGACCAAAAAAGGTGCTTCTAAAATGTTTTTCATTTTCTTTCCTCCAACACTTTTTTCTCATATTCTTTAATGGGACTGAGGTAATCTACGGGAACATTCTCTCGTTTTAAATATTCCTCCCATACCAGACCCCAAGGTGCGCTCTTCATACGTTCGTTTACAAACATCAGTTCGGTGAAGTTTGCATCATTTTGCAGGGATTTCATTTGTTCGGTGGGCTCGAGCAGAGCGATAAGCAGTGCCTTTTGAATGCTGTGTACACCGGTAACCCAAGCAGAAATGCGGTTGATGGAAGCATCGAAATAGTCGGTGGCGATAAACACTCTGTCCAGTGCATCGTTTCTGACAATTTCTTTGGCGATTTCTTTGGTTTCATCGTCAAGAATGATAACGTGGTCACTGTCCCAACGAACACCGCGCGTTACGTGCAGAGCAATCTTTTCGTGGAACAACAGCAAAGAAGAAATCTTGTCGCTGAC
Organism: Eubacteriales bacterium; assembly: GCA_045648705.1. Taxonomy (GTDB): domain Bacteria; phylum Bacillota; class Clostridia; order Oscillospirales; family QAKW01; genus Firm-08. The sequence continues at coordinate 1,299 of JAZROO010000080.1, forward strand.
AAGTTCGGTGGGATGGTAGTGGCCGTTGTCCATCAGCGGAACGATGCCTGCCTTATCTGCATAAGACAGGGCAAACTCGGCACTGCCGACAGTGTAGGATTCCACACCGATACCAAATACTTTGCTCTCCAGTGTTACGTATACTTTTTCTTTGTCATATCCCTCAGAGAGAATTTCGTCCATAGAAGCCTTATATCTGGCGCGGGGGGCATAGCGGTCAGCTGGAATGTCCTTAAAACCATCGGGAATCCAGAAGTTGATAACGCAGGGGATGCCGGTTTCGGTGGCAAAATACTCTGCGATTTTCATACAAGCTTTGCCGTGACGTACCCAGAAAGCGCGGACTTCTTCATCGGGAGAAGAAAGCGTAAGTCCGTCTTTTACCATGGGATGAGAAAAGAAGGTGGGGTTAAAGTCAATGCCAAGTCCTCTCTCTTTGGCAAAGTTCACCCATTTTTCAAAGTGGCAGGGTTTCAACTCATCTCTGTCTGCAAACTCGCCGTTTTCGAAAATTGCATAGCAAGCGTGCAGATTGAGTTTGCTTTTGCCGGGGACAAGGGAAAGCACCTTGTCAAAGTCGGCCATCAGCTCATCGGGTGTGGTGGCTTTGCCGGGGTAGTTACCGGTGGTCTGAATGCCGCCGGAAAGTGCCTCTTTGCTGTCAAAACCGCCAACGTCGTCGCCTTGCCAACAATGCAGAGAAACGGTGATGTCTTTTAATGTATTGATGACTTTTTCAGTGTCAACGCCGAGTGCTTTGTAGTACTCTTTTGCATAATTGTACATTTTCAGATCTCCTTTATGTTAAATGTATTTGTAACGATGGCTCTGGAATCTGCCAGGGTCATTTGGCTGTCCATTGCCATAAATTGACTCATCAGGTTGCCAATGGCAGTTGCTTCAATGGGGCCGGCGGTCACGGGTTTGCCGGTATATTCGGCAGTCAGTCGATTGAGATATTCGTCCTGACAACCACCGCCGACAATGCGGATTCGACCGATGGTTTGCCCTGTCACACTTTCCAGTTCCTTAACGGTGTCTGCATAGCTTTGCGCCAAAGAATGATACACGCATCTGAGCACGTCCCCCAGTTCAAGTTCGGGCTTTTTGAGATACTCTTTGATGGCGCCGATCATACTTTCGGGTGCGAAGAAGGCATTATCGTTTACGTCGACCTTGCCCTCAAAGGAACTTTGCTGTGCCATTTGGGAAAGTTCGGGGAAGGAGTACTTTTTGCCTGTTTCGCGGCGGATGGATTGAATCATCCACAAGCCCATAATGTTTTTGAGGAAACGGAAGCGGTATTCAATGCCGCCTTCGTTGGTGATGTTCGCGGCAAGTGCTTTTGCAGTGGTGATGGGCTCAAGCAGTTCAACACCCATCAAACTCCAGGTGCCCGATGAAATGTAAGCATCGCCTGCTTCCAAGGGCGCGGCGGCGACGGCAGAGGCAGTGTCGTGCGAGGGGCAGAGCACTACTTTTGCATCATATCCTACCTGCTCTTTGACCTCTTTGGTAAAACCGCCCAGCACGGTGGTGGGGGGCAGAGGCTTTTTGAAAAGATGTGTCGGGTATCCGAGCGTCTTTATAATTTCGGTATCCCAGGTCTTGCTTTGCGCGTTCAGCATACCGCTGGTCGAACAGTCGGTATATTCATTTTCCTTTTTGCCGCACAACACAAAGGAAAGATATTGCGGCATCATCAGCAGTGTTGCCGCCTTGTCCAGTCTGCCGCTTTCTTTATCGGCATACAGTTGGTAAACGGTATTGAAGGTGGCACGTTGGATGCCACTGCTTGCATACAGGTCGGCAAACGGAATGATGTTTTCCACCTTGGGTGCGGATTCTTCGCCGCGAATATCGCGATAGGCATAAACAGGCATGATCTCTTTGTCCTCATCGTCCAAGAGAACGTAGTCAACGCCCCACGTGTCAATGGCAACGGTGTCGGGTTGATGACCCATTTCTTTTGCGACAGCAAGTCCTTTGATGATTTGGGTTTTGAGATTGTCAATGTCCCAGAGCAGTCTTCCGTTTTCAAGGGTTACGTTATTTTCAAAACGGTAGATTTCTTGGGTGACCAATTTTCCGTCGATGATTTCACCGACAATGTGGCGTCCGCTGGAGGCGCCAATGTCAATAGCAAGTGCTTTGGACATAAAAATCCCCTCCTTTGTCTATATAGTATCAAAGGAGGGGGAAAAATCAAAGAACGCGGTTTGACCAAAAAAGTGTCCTTATTTGACTTTTTCATCTTTCATTCTGTACGTTCTCGGAGAAACGCCAAATTGCGCGGCAAAGAGGCGGTGAAAGTACGAGATGTTGTCATATCCCACGCTCAGTGCAATATCACTGATTTTGCGCGAGGTATTTTTGAGCAGAAAGGCGGCGTGAGAAAGCCGCTTTTCTTGCACAAGTTCGGTATAGGTTTTTTGAGATAACTTTTTGATTTTACGGCTGAGCACGGCTACGTCAAAATGCAACGTTTCGGCAAGTTCGCCAAGTGAGCCGTTTTGATAGTGGGTTTCGATATAGCGGTAAATATCAAGCAGGATGGTTTGTTCGCCTTGCGGTGCGGTCAAGTGTTCTGTCTGCTCCAATAAATGCAAAAACAAAAGACCCATGGTGTTTTGCCGCAATTGATGTCCGCTTGTTTGAGAGGACAAAAAGGAAATAAGAAGATTTTCAATCAGGTTTTGAATGGGCAAAACGTCTGCTACCTTAAAGTGAAGATAGGGAATGTCACTCTGTCCGCCGCAAAGGCAGTCCATCAGAAAGCGGCGCAAGGGGGCATCTTTTTCACCCATCAGCGTCAACACTTGCTCAAAAAACGCAGGTAAAATGATAAAATTGACGGCAATATCGTTTGATCCCGTATAAAGAATCTCCTGCGTGGTGCGCTGAGCCAACAGCAACAATTCACCCGTCTGCAGTGTCAGCCGATTGCCGTTGATAACGTGGGTGCTTTGACCTGAGCACATATATACCAGTTCAACATAGTCGTGGCAATGCGAGGGGAAGGGGGCAAATCTGGGGTGTGCGCGCAGGGATATCATATTGCCTGCCCTCATCATTTTGTCAGCGCGGATGGTGCTGTCAAAATTCGAATATAATTCAAGATTGATTTTTTGCCCGTCCAGCAGAGGTTGTTCCTCCTCGGTAACGGGAGAGAGAATTTGCAAAAGTTGTTCGTTTAACACCCTCACGGCCTCCTATTTTTCGGAAAGCATATGGTTTTCATAAAACAGGGAAAGAATTTTTGCACCTTGAGCACGGGTAGCACTGTCCTTGGGAGCAAAATTACCGCCGGGCATACCACTGATGAGTTTGGCGCCCACGCATTTTTGCACACCGACGCGCGCCCATTTGGAAATGTCTGCCTTGTCGGTAAAGTTTAGTTCGCCCGTTTCCATTTCGATTTTTTTGGCTTCCGCAAAGCGCACAAGCATGGTGCAAAGTTCTTGTCTGCTGATAGATTTGCCGGGCGCAAAAGCCGTTTCGCTTATGCCTTGGGAAATGTCGTTTTCATAACCCCACTGTACGTATTTTGCATACCAAGCTTTTGGCGCAACGTCCTTAAATTTTGTGGTGCCCTTATAAGCGGAGATATCGACACCGGAGATATTTGCCAAAACGGTCACAAACTGTGCACGGGTAAGATCGCCTTCAGGAGCAAACTTGCCGTCTCCCATTCCCGAAAACAAACCGTATTCGGTGGCACGGTATACGTCTTCGTAGTACCATGCTTTTTCGGAAACGTCTTTATAGGCAACACCGTCAAACACGGGGATGACAAAGTGCAGTGCACTCTCAAGCTTGTCAGCACCCACGTAGCATTTATAAAGGTTTTCGGCATCTTTTTTGGGTGCTGCCAAATCGCTCATATACAGATGGTCTCTGTAAGGATAATAGCGGAAAAAGTAGGGGGTGTTTTGACCTCTTTGAATGTATTGGTCGGCAATCCAGTTGGCGCCTTCTACGATGGAACGAAGCGGAGAATCCCAACAACGCTGTTCAGCGTAAACAGCACCGTTTTCGGGGTTTTTGTCATAGGCCTTGATGCCGTAAAAATTGTAGTAAAGCTTACCGTCAGTTCCTTCTTTGCCTTTGGAGAGACTGCTGGTACCGTGACCACTCTCCAACACCGCTCGCGCCAAAAGATAATAGGTGTTAACTCGTAAGCTTTTGCCTGCTTGCGTAAAGAAAGAAACGGCTTCATCTTCGGTGCATACGGCACCGCTTTTTTCTGCCCATAAGGCGCGCACGCCTTGCTCGGTATAACTTTGCTCGTCAAAGCGCAGCATATCCAAAAACATAAATATGTTTTTATCATCCAGATAGTTCGCGGGATTCATATGCTCCATAACGGAAGAAACCGAGATGGTTTTGCCGGTATTCTTTTTATAGAGATCAGCAATTTTTTGCGCATAGGAACGAATGTCAACTCCCAAATGACGATATTCAAAAGTCCATTCTGGGTGCGCTTTTTTAAGGGCAGCAATCTGCTTTTTATAAGCATACGGCAGGGACGTTTCAGCGTATTCTTCCACGAGATTTTCCGTTTTGACCCAACCGATCTGACCGTGATACTTGGTACTGTAAGAGGGGATAACAATTTGAGTCCATTCTCCCTTTTCGGCAATGCAAAGCGGCATACTTGAGGAGGTGGTGCCTTTGGGAAGTGTGGCAATCAAATTAGCACTATTTGCGGAATTGGTTTTATAAACGGGGGTTGCGGCGGCAAAAAAACGATAGCGATAATTGTCCCCCTTAGGATCGGTCATGGCAAAAAGATAGGTTGCTGCATTCTTTTTATCAGCCTTGGAGGTGACGGTAACGGTGATCCTTGCGCGTCCGTAACCAAGATATAATTCATTGCCCACTTTATAAGAAATCTGATAGTCGCAGTCACAGTAGCGCTCCACCTTGATATCAATCAAGGCGTTGACGTTGGTTTTGATTTCGGTAAATTTGATTCCCTCAAAACTTTCAGGATAGCAAAGGTAGTAGGTTATATCACTTGAAAAATCCTCCACTGCAAAGCCGGAGGTTTTTAAACTTGTGATTTTTATTGGGGCTTCTTTTGCGGCACTTGCGGCGGGTACCAAACAAAACAGTAAGGCAGCGCAAAGCAATAAAGAAGTGATCTTTAAAAGTCTTTTCATAAGTTCCTCCATAAAAGTGATACACAATAATTATATTACATTTTTCTCTTTTTTTCAATACTTTGCGCATATTGTTAATAATTGGCAGGTATATAAAAAGTCCGCCTTTTTTGCAAAGGCGGACAAAAATTATTTAATATCGGGAATAACTTTTTCAGGTGGGGTATCCAAGCGCTCGGGGTGGCGCAGGAAAATGCGGAACTGTTTGAGCACGTTGGCGTAATAATAACCGTCGCAAATGCGCTCGTCCATAACCAAGGTGAAGTCTACACACGGCACCTCTTGTACCGTACCGTCTTTTTGTATCTCGTTTTTCTTATACTTTGCGCCAAAGGAAAGGAACAAAGGAAGATTGCCGAAATCATACAGGTGATGGTAGATTACGGGAATACCCAGTGAGCCCATTGAGGTGATAAACAAACTGCCGTGGAAAGGGGAAAGTTTCGTTAAAAATCGGGGCAACAGTCCAACGTAATCCAGCGCTTTGAGCAGCCAGACCACAAATTTCAGAAAAATGCCGGGTATGTAGCCGAGCACCTTGGCGGCGGCATCGAAGCTTCCGCCGGGGTTGGCGCGGTAGTCGTTAATGGCTTTTTCAAAAGCATAGTAAACGTCTTCAGCGGTGCAATCCGGAGAAAGAGGGATTTTCACACAAGTATCGGGTGACTCCAGATTCATTTCTTTTTTGATAACAATGCATATCTCAATGCCGTTACGCGCATAAATGCGTTGACCGCGAATAAAGCGGTTTACGGCAGGGCGTTTTGCGACCACTCTGCAGAAACAGGCAACGAGTACGTGCATCAGATTAAAGTGGGTAAGACCTGCGGCTTTCTTTGCATTAATGTATTCATCGATGTGTTGCGTATGAATTACGTCGCGGATCATATTGGAAGCGGCGTTTCTTTCCACCATAATAAATGGGGTAACGGTCGCCATGGGTGCAATTTTTCTGATGCGTCTGCCTTCTTTTTTGGCAAAGGTATATTCGGGCATAATAATGTCCTCCAAAAAAATGATATAACATATTTTAGCATAATAAGCGAGAAAATTCTACTGATTTTTACAAAATTGTTCATAATTTATTCATTTTCGATTTTTTGTAATAAAAAAGGAAAAAAGTCCCTATTTTTGATTGCATTTATTAAAGAAATGGGATATAATAAATTCATAATGGGGGAGTTTTCAAACTCTCAAAAGAACAAAGTAAAAAGAGGAATGGATTATGAAAAAAGTTCAGATTACAGAAACAGTTTTGCGCGATGCCAACCAGTCTTTGATTGCTACTCGCCTTCCCTTTGAAAAGTTTGCTCCCATTCTGGAAGAAATGGACAAAGCGGGCTATTACTCCGTGGAATGTTGGGGCGGCGCAACCTTTGACAGTTGCCTTCGGTTTTTGAATGAAGATCCGTGGGAAAGATTGCGTGCTATTAAAAAAGCAATGCCCAACACCAAACTTCAAATGTTGCTCAGAGGTCAAAACCTTTTGGGTTATAAGCATTATCCTGATGATGTTGTACGTAAGTTCGTGCAAAAGAGTGTGGAAAACGGTATTGATATCATTCGTATTTTCGATGCATTGAATGATACCCGTAATATCCGCGTGGCAGTAGAGGCTTGCGTTGCCGCAGGTGCACATGCCAGTGGTACCATCTGCTATACCAATTCTCCCGTACACTCACTTGATAATTATGTTAAAATTGCCAAAGAGATGAAAGAAATGGGCGTTAGCTCCATTTGTATCAAGGATATGGCAGGTATTATGGGCCCCAAGGAAGCTTACGACTTGGTTAAATCACTCAAAGAGAACGTTGATTTGCCTGTTGTGGTACACACCCATTCTACCACCGGTCTTGCATTTATGACCTATCTGAAAGCAGTAGAAGCCGGAGCTGACGTAATTGACACAGCAACTTCTTGCTTCTCGGGCGGCACCAGCCAGCCTGCTACTGAAACCTTGGTGTATGCTTTGCGTCAACTGGGTTATGAAGTAGACGTAGATGATAAGGTACTGCAAAACGTTAATACCTTCTTTACTCCCATCCGCAATGAATATATTGCAAACGGTACGCTGGATCCCTTGATGATGGGCACCGATACCGCTTGTTTGAATTACCAAGTACCCGGTGGTATGCTTTCCAACCTCGTTTCTCAGCTTAAGATGCAAAACGCAATGGATAAGTATGAGCAGGTACTTGCTGAAGTTCCGAACGTAAGACGTGATCTTGGATATCCTCCGCTGGTTACTCCCATGAGTCAGATGGTTGGTGTACAGGCAACTCAAAACGTACTGCTCGGTGAGAGATATAAAAACGTTGGTAAAGAAGTACGTGCTTATCTGCACGGTGACTACGGTAAAGCACCCGGTGAACTGGATGCAGAATTGGTGAAAAAGGTGCTTGGTGACGAGCAACCCATCACCTACCGTCCTGCTGATGATCTCAAAGATGAGTTTGAAAGCATTAAGGCTCAGATCGGGGATCTGGCAGAGAGCGATGAGGACGTTCTGTCCTACATTGCCTTCCCGCAGGTTGCTGAGAAGTTCTTAAAGGCTCGTCAGGAAAAGAAAGTCAACACGGTTGTTTACAAAATTGAAAGAATAGATTAAGGGGAAGCAAACAAATGAGTTATACCAATCCTTCCATTTCTGAAACCTTGCTGATTGCCTTAGTTGGCTTTATAGTAGTGTTTACGGTGCTGATTATTTTGATGGGATTGATTTGGCTGCTTGGAAAAATGGTTGGCGCCAAAGCAGTAGCCCCCGCTCCTGCGGCTGCTCCTGCAGCGCCCGCTCCCGTGGCGGCACCTGCAGGTTTGGTTCTTGAAAACGTCAGTGAAAAAGAAGCGGCAACAATTATGGCTATTATTGCCGATGAACTGAAAAAAGACCCTGCCGAACTTAACTTTATCAGCATCAAGGAGGTAAAATAGAAATGAAATATAAAGTAACTTTAAATAATAAAGTTTTTGAAGTTGAAGTAGAAGAAGGAAAGGCAGTTGTACTTTCCGAAAACATGGCTGCAGCAGCACCTGCTCCTGCACCTGCTGCACCTGCAGCGGCTCCTGCCGCGCCTGCTGCTCCTGCCGCTCCTGCCGGAAGCGGAGAGGCGGTTACTTCTCCTCTGCCGGGCACTGTTCTGGACGTAAAAGTTCAAAACGGTCAAAGCGTAAAGAGCGGAGATGTTTTGGTAGTTATAGAAGCTATGAAAATGGAAAACGAAATCATGGCGCCTCGCGATGGCGTTGTTTCTTCCGTTGCCACCTCCAAGGGTGCGGCTGTTGAAAGCGGCACACCTCTTGTCTATCTTGCATAGGAGGCACCAAGATGAACATTGTTATTGAAGCGATACAGGGTATCTGGGTAAGCTCCGGCTTTGCCGCAATGACCTGGCAAAACGCTGTTATGCTGGTCCTTGCTTGTGTGCTTTTGTATCTTGGCATCAAAAAGAAATTTGAGCCTCTTTTGTTGGTCGGTATTGCTTTTGGTATGTTGCTGACCAATCTGCCCACTCCGGCAGGTGAAACCGCTATCTATAATCCTGATCTTTGGTCTGCTTTTATGGATGAAAACAGTGAGTTTTATCACAGCTACGGTCATATCCTTGCCAATGGCGGACTGCTGGATATTCTTTACATCGGTGTCAAAGCAGGTATTTATCCTTCTTTGATTTTCCTTGGCGTTGGCGCAATGACCGACTTTGGTCCCATGCTTTCCAACCCCAAGAGCTTTTTGCTCGGCGCCGCGGCGCAGTTTGGTGTGTATTTTGCGCTGATTATGGCAGTTGTTTTGGGCTTTAACGGTCAACAGGCCGCTTCCATTGCCATCATTGGCGGTGCGGACGGTCCGACTGCAATCTTCCTTACAGGCAAACTCGCCCCTGAACTTTTGGGTGCTATCGCCATTGCGGCATATTCTTATATGGCACTGATTCCGATGATTCAGCCGCCGCTGATGAAACTGCTCACCACCAAAAAAGAGCGCGAAGTCAAAATGGAACAGCTCAGAACGGTTACCAAGACCGAGAAGATTCTCTTTCCCATCGTGGTTACCATCTTTACCGTTTTGTTGCTCCCGAGCGTTGCACCGTTGCTTGGTTGTCTGATGCTCGGTAATTTGTTCAGAGAATGTGGCGTTTGTGATCGTCTGAGTGATACGGCACAAAATGCGCTGATGAACATTGTTACCATTTTCCTTGGCATTTCTGTTGGCGCTACCACCGTTGGTAAAAACTTCCTCAATCTGCAAACCGTATATATCATTTTCTTGGGTCTGATCGCATTTGCTTTTTCCACCATCGGTGGACTGTTGCTTGGCAAAGTTATGTATTGGTTGTCCGGCGGCAAGATCAATCCGCTCATCGGCTCTGCCGGCGTTTCTGCCGTTCCGATGGCTGCCCGTGTTGCACAAACGGAGGGTCAAAAAGCAAATCCGTCCAACTTCTTGTTGATGCACGCTATGGGTCCAAACGTCGCCGGTGTTATCGGCTCTGCGGTTGCCGCAGGCTTTTTGCTAACGATTTTTGGTTAAATTATAAGTCCATCACAAAGCGGATGCTTTGTGATGGGCTTTGTTGCAAATAAAGGAGTATTTTATGATTAAAGTCACAGTATGGAGTGAATATTCGCACGAAAATCCGCAACACGAGCGTTTTTCGGAAAAAGCAGGAAAATTGCATCCAAATGGTTTGCATGAAACGGTGGCAGACATTGTCAGAGAACTGGGAGATGCGGTTGAAGTCCGCACGGCACATCTTTGGCAAGATCAGCAAGGATTGCCGCAGGATTTGCTGGAGGATACGGATGTTCTTATTTGGTGGGGGCATGTGTTGCACAATATGGTGGAGGATGAACTTGTAGAGCGCGTTTATCAGCGCGTGTTGGACGGAATGGGACTGATTGTGCTTCATTCCGGTCATCATTCCAAGATATTTAAGAAAATCAACGGTACCACCTGCAATCTTAAGTGGGTAGACGATACGTATGAGCGTTTATTTACCGTTGACCCCACACACCCCATTGCCGCAGGGATTCCCGAACAATTCGAACTGGGAAGCGAGGAGTGCTATGGAGAACGTTTTGATATTGCCACTCCCGATGAACTGATTTTTATCGGTTGGTTTGATATCGGTGAGGTATTTCGCAGTGGTTGCACATGGAAACGCGGATACGGAAAGATTTTTTATTTCCAACCCGGTCACGAAACCAATGCGTCATTTTTTAATCCCTATTATCGTCGCATTGTGCAAAATGCAGTTCGGTGGGCAAATAATGAAAACCGCCGTCCCTACCGCGATTGCCCTAAAATTGAGACAACGCTTGAGCAGATTCGTGGCGGTAGCAGTGGCGCGTATTTAAAACACAGATAAATAGCAAAAACAAATGGAGGAACTTATGGCTAAAAGATTTTCAAGATTTTTGTATCAACCCTGTATTCCGCTCGGAAAAGATGGCAGATGCGTTACGGCTTCCGATGAGCATATTGCTCTGTCACGCAGAGCCGCGGCAGACGGAATGGTGTTGCTTAAAAATAATAACAGTGCTTTGCCGCTGCAAAAAGGCGCGCGCGTTGCGTTGTTCGGCAAGAGTTCCGTTGACTATACCAAAGGCGGCCGCGGCAGTGGAGATGTTTACACCAAATACATAAGAAACATCTGCGATGGATTGCGCATCAAAGCCGATGAGGGAAAACTTTCTCTTTATGAGCCGTTAAATGAATTTTATGAGAGTCACGTGGCAAAAGAGCGCGAGTGGATCGACAGGGAGGCACCCATTGCCACCAATTTCGTAAATAACGAAATTCCCAGAAGCGACGCGGTGCGCAGAAGCCTTGCCTTAACGGAAGTTATGTTCAAATATCAGGTCAGCGAACCCGACCTGCCCGAGCAACTGCTTGACGCTGCGGCACAGTCCTGTGATACCGCAATTATCGTGATCGGCAGATTGTCAGGGGAGAACTGGGACCGCAGCAGCCGTAAAGACGTCAGAGATTTTTATCTGAGCAAAGCGGAAAAGATTCTGATCGAGCAGGTTACAAGCCGTTTTGATAAGGTTATTGCGGTGCTCAACGTCGGCGGTATGGTAGATACCGAATGGTTTAAGGACAATGATAAAATAGATGCCGCTTTACTTGCTTGGCAAGGTGGCACCGAGGGTGGACTGGCAACGGCAGACGTGCTTTGCGGTGAAGTGAATCCCTCGGGTAAACTGACCGATACACTGGCAAGTTCTTTTGATGACTATCCTTCCGCTGAAAATTTCAATGAGTCATATGATTATGTGGAATATACCGAGGATATTTATGTCGGTTATCGTTATTTTGAAACGATTGCCGCCGCCAAAGATAAGGTAAATTACCCCTTTGGCTTTGGCTTGTCTTATACTACGTTTTCTCTTTCTGACATTAAGGTGGCGGATAGAGGTGAAGACATCACCGTAAACGTTACGGTAACCAATACAGGCAAGGTGGCAGGCAGAGAGGTCGTGCAGGTGTATTACAGCGCACCCGACGGTGTTCTCGGAAAACCTGCCAAGGAGTTGGCGGCTTTCCAAAAAACCGCATTGCTTGAAAGCGGTGAGAGCCAACAACTGAACTTGAGTTTTGCCATCAAGGATATGGCAAGTTATGACGATGAGGGAAAACTGTGCAAATCTGCATATCTGCTTGAGAAAGGTGAATATAAAATCTTTGTCGGCACTTCGGTCAGAGATGTTACAGAGGCAGAGTATAAATATATCGTCAGTGAGCCGTTTGCGGTAACAGAACAACTCGTATCCAGATGTGCACCCCAAATTCTTTCCAAAAGAATGAAAAGCGACGGCAGTTTTGAAACGCCCAAGTGCACTCCTTATGAAATTGAGGTAGTGCATCAGCCCGAACTTTGCAATCCGCCTGAGGAGATTTGCTTGTTGGAAGAAGTTGGCAAAAAGGCAACTCTTGATGAGTTTGTAGCGCAAATCACCGATGAAGAACTGATTTCCCTGATGGGCGGATCCGACGATATCGGTGTTTCCAACACAAGCTGTTTCCCGCCGCTCAAGCGCCTCGGCATTCCTGCCGTACCGACAGCGGACGGCCCTGCAGGTGTTCGTTTGTTTGAGGATTGCGGTATTCCGACAACGGCATGGCCTGTTGCCACTGCACTGGCTTGTACGTGGGATCCCGAACTTCTTTACGAAATCGGTGTTGCAGGCGGTAAAGAAATCAAGGAAAACAATCTTGGCGTCTGGCTGATGCCGGGCATCAATATTCATCGCAGTCCACTTTGCGGCAGAAACTTTGAGTATCTTTCAGAGGATCCGTATCTGACAGGTGTGATGGCGGCTTCTATTATAAACGGTGTGCAGTCAATGCAGGTGGCTTGTTCCCTCAAGCATTTTACCTGCAATAACAAAGAGGTGAATCGTCGTTTCTGCGATTCCAGAGTTTCTGAACGCGCCCTCAGAGAAATCTACCTCAAAGGATTTGAAATTTGCGTTAAAAAGGCGCAACCCTGGACGGTGATGACGGCTTACAATCTGATGAACGGCCGTTACTGCCCTGCAAACAGAGAATTGCTGATGGGCATTCTTCGTGAAGAATGGGGCTTTGAGGGTCTCGTATTGACCGACTGGTATAATAGCGCTGTACATTCTGACGAAGTTCTCTCCGGTAACGACATCAAAATGCCTTTCGGTAACCCCGAAGAACTGAAAACGGCTTTGGCAAGCGGCAAAATCACACGCGGTGACCTGCAAGCTTGCGCCAAACGCTATATGCAACTGATTTTAAAATTTGAATAAATATAGCATAAATAAAAATGGACTATCTTTCGATAGTCCATTTTTTATTTTATAAAAGTAAGCAACTGACTCGGTGTGTCGATAATCGCATCGGCACCGTTTTGCCTGAGTTCTTCTTTACTGCGAAATCCCCAAGAAACACCGACGGTGAAAGCACCTGCGTTTTTTCCTGTTTGAATGTCGACGTCACTGTCGCCCACGTAAATGCAGTCATTGGGATGAATTCCAAGTTTTTCACAAACCATCTCAAGTCCTTTGGGGTCAGGCTTGAGCGGAACGTCGGGCAACTGCCCTTGTATAAAGTCGATATTTTCTCCGAAAAGATATCTGCAAATGGGCTCGGTGGCATCGTGCGGTTTGTTGGAAAAAACAGCGGTGCGCAAGCCGCTTTGCTTGAGTGAAATAAGCAGTGGGGTGATGCCTTCAAATTCCGTGAGAGCGTGGTAGGGGTGCGCATTGTAAAGTTCGTTATAGATGGCAAACGCCTTGTCAAACAACTCAGGATGCCCAAGGTGGCTAAGGGCGCGTTCCAGCAGTAATTTAGCTCCGTTGCCCACAAAGGTTTTCACTCTTTGCTCGGATAAGGAGGACAGTCCCAACGTAGCCATTGTTCGATTGATATAGTGGGTAATGGAGTCAAGCGTGTTTGCAAGTGTGCCGTCCAGATCAAATATCACTGCTTGTGCCATAATAGTTTATCTCCACAATTGTGTCGGTATCAATGTTACCGGTTTCGTTTTTGTACTGCGCGTTTTCGCGGTCGGTGATTTCAATTTTGGCAATTTTGCCGTTGCGAATGGTATAGATTCGTTTGTGCGAGGTGATGGTGCGGATCAGTCCACCTTCATTTTTAATGGAAAGCCCCGTCAGCTTGTCTCCGTGAAAGGTAACGGTGACGACGGTATCCTCTTTATTTTGCTCCATTTTGATGGAAGAAATGGTGCTTTTTTGCACCTTGAAGTTGGCATCCATACGAAAGAGCTGCAGAGTGGAAATGGGGTTTTTCAGGTGATTTTGGTAGGTGGCAAAGTTGTCTGCCTTTTCGCCGGTCAACTGATTCATAACTTCACCGTTTGAATTGGTGAAATAGTGAGCGGTCAGCTTGTCTTTGGCATCATAACAGCGGTAATCAAAGGATTCCTTATTGTCCTTTACCGTATAGGTGTATTTATAGCGCTCATCGGTTTCGGTTTTGGTGACAACCGTGTCCTTCATATGAATAGAAACGTCAATAACACCTCCGGCTTGTGCCACGCTTTCCTTAACTGCCGCATAATAGGTTTCCAGTGCGGCTTCTGTTTCGGGGGTTTGCGTGTAGCCTGTCGAGTTACATCCCGAACAAAAAATGAGCGGTATTAAAAAAAGTAAACAAAATGCTCTTTTCATTGAGTGCCTCCTTGAATTTTCTTTTTCTATTATATATAATAAAATAAAAAAATGCAAGTTTGTATGTCATTTGTAAAAAAAGACTATATTTTTCGGCAGGTTTGTTGTACAATAAAAAAAGAGGTGATTTCCTTTGAAAAAATGGATGATATTGTTAATGGTTGTACTGTTGATTTGCAGTGGCTGCCAATATACCAAAGACGGGGACGCGGATTACAAGCCAAAGGATGAATACGTGTTGCCCGCTCCTGATGCCGAAGAAAAGGGGAGCGTTCCTTACGTTGTCGGCAAATTGGTGGCCTTAGGGCAGGTAATCAGAGATTATAATGAACTCAATGCCGACGGTATTGGTGCCTTGGAAGCATATTCTATCCGCACCAACGGAGTTACAGTGGAATTTTACCGCTTTGAAAAAGGGCATAAACTGCTTGAAAAAACCAAAGAATTGGGCGCGTATCCCATTCTGGATGAAAAAGGCAACGTTTTAATTCAGCGCCGCGCCGCTGTGAATGGGGACATTATTATGATGATCCCTGCAGATGAGAATAAAAAAGGCGAGGATATCACAGCGCTGAACGACAAACTGACAAAGCGGTTTCTTTCCATAACCCTTGAATAAAAATAATATTTTTTTCAAACAATAATACCGACAAGTTTTGTCGGTATTATTTATTTGGAGGAAAAATATGAACGGTCCGTTTGAAAGTGCAAAGATGAATGACTACTTTGCAACGCTTAGTCCCGTGGTGCAGCAATCGATTTTGCAGTGCGGTGCAGAACCAAAAACACTTGCCGATCTGCAAAGTATTGCAGGAAAAATGGGGGATAGTCATTCCTCTCCAATGAGCGCAAACTAAAAAAACATCCCAAATCATCAAAGATGATTTGGGATGTTTTTGTGATATTAGTGAGAAATAACGTTGCGGGTGGCAGCAAAGCGCCATTTGTTTTGTGTCATGATCAGCTTTTCTCGACAAGCAAATGGGAGATCAGGCTGTTCAAGTTCTTCCAGTACTTCGATTTCACCGTCGATATACTGTTGCAGACGTTCAGCAGTGGTAATGAGTCTTTGCTTTACGCCGCCTAAACGAATGTCCTGAATCTCAAAGCCAAAGGGCTTGTTGACCCAGTGCCATTGGAAACGGAAGGCGCTGATGTAGTCATCCATCAGGTCGTAGATGGTGGGAATGACTTCGTCAACGATGTTTTGCAGTTTAGCAGTATCGTTTTCTTTATAGGCTTTTTTGATTTCGTGAGAAAGCAGTGCCTTGCGGCTTAAGAGGACTGCCAGACGATATTGGGTATCAAAGAGATAACCAAATCTTTCGTTTTGGGTCAGAGGCTCTAAAACTTTGGCGTCTTCTTCGTATTTGCCGACAAGATTTGCTTTTTCCAAATTCCAGTTCATAATGCCGATCATGGGATCGTTGAACAGTGCGGATTTCTCAAAGGTGGTGGGATGGGTGGCATCTTCTGCGAAATCACCGTAATGACCAACACTGTCGATCTTTACAAAGTCGTCAAAAGAAAGACCGAAGCAATCCATAGATCTTTGATTCATGGTTTTCTCGTCATCCTTGTCGTAGCAAAGCTCGGCATATTGGAGCAGAGAGGGCATCATAGCAAAAGCGGCACATTCTGCACCGTCATCGCCCCACATAGTAGCAATAACGTTCTTTACGCCGTATTTTTCAGCAAGTTCGAGCTGTTTGGGGGTAACCCACAAAGAGAATTTGTTTTTGGGACAGCCACCCGACCAACTCCAAGCGCCGCCTGCAAACCAGATTTCTCTGCCGACTTTATCGTGGCAACGGAACATATGCTCTGTGGTTTCAACCATGTGAGGATTGGTGTAGTACTCCCAGTAGCAAAGAGCCACTTCTTCGGGAATCTTATCAGTAACTTCTTTTTCAAGTTCACCCTCGGAGATGCGGTATTGGCCGTTGAACTGCATTCTGAAAAACATATCACTCCACATAACCGGTTTAAGATCATACTTATTGCAAAGCTCGATAACGCGCTTTAAGTGACGGATCATAATGTCGGATGTTTTTTCGTGACCGTAGATATCAGCGTGTTTGCCGCGGCCAAGGTTGTGCGCTTCGTCCATACCGATGTTGATGCGGCGGCTTCTGAAGCAAGAGGTGAGGGTCTTGAACATAGCTTCGATGAGCTGATAGGTGCGGTCATCGTCAGCAAGCAAAATGTCGTTCATATCAATATAAGGTTTGAAACAAGCCCAGTCAACAATGGCGTTGAGGTGAGCCAGTGTCTGAATACAAGGAATAACCTCGATACCCATGTTGTAAGCAAAATCGTCGATCTCTTTCATTTCTTCAACGGTATACTTACCTCTGAGGTGACCAAAGTAGGGGTATTCGGGGATTTCGTATGTATCTTCGGTGTACAGCATCAGTCCGTTAAAGCCCATTGCTGCAAGATATACGATAAATTCTTTGGCGGCATCTAAATTTAAAACAGCGTTACGGCTGCAGTCAACCATCGGGCAAAGTGTTTCATACTTTGCTTTCTGCTCGATGGGAGTTTTATCTTTTACAAAACGCTCCAGCATGGAAAGTGCACGGGTAGCGTCAACTATACGGTCATAGCCGATGACAACAACGTTGTCTTTGAAAGACAAGGAAAGTCCGTCTGCTTTCTCAAAGGTGACGGTTACGTCTTTCAGGGATTCTTTTTGCTCGAGCTCGAGAAGAAGGCTAACTTCATTAATTGCAAATTTGAGCTCTTTGGGAAGACCCATAAATTTCATAATAAATACCTCCGAATATATTTATATTAGTTTTAATAAAACATAAAATAGTAAGAATGTCAATGCTTTTTTAAATATTTTCTTGGTTTTGGACATTTTTTTGATTTTCTCATATGATAAATCGGAGGGATGGACTATGAAACTCAGTGATTTATCACCCGGTCAAAGCGGGCGTGTTATATTGGTGCCTGAGGCACTGAAAATGCGACTTGGGAAAATGGGATTTGTAAAAGGCGGAGTTGTGCGCTGTCTTTTTCGTGCGCCGATGGGCGATCCGACGGCGTATCTTGTTAAGGGAGTGGCGGTGGCTCTCAGACAAAAGGATGCGCAAGACATAGAGGTTGGCACTTGGGACTGACAAATGCCGCCGTCGGCAAAAATGCAGCAAAGGCAGGGGTTGTATGCTTGCAACGCACCGTGGCGCTGGCAGGCAATCCAAACGTGGGGAAAAGTACGCTGTTTAATGCGCTGACGGGAATGCATCAACATACGGGCAATTGGCCCGGCAAAACGGTGGAACGTGCCGTGGGTGAGCTTTCAACACCCAAAGGCAGATATCAACTGGTGGACCTGCCGGGGTGTTACAGTTTGCATTCCGGCTCACCCGAAGAGGAAATTGCCAGGGATTTTTTGCAAAACGAACACCCAAAACTTTGTATTGCGGTGTGCGATGCCACGGCACTGGAACGGGGACTGATGCTGGTGCTGGAGATTATACAACTCGGCGTACCGCTTGTTGTGGTGGTTAATTTGATGGATGAAGCCGCGCACAAAGGAATTTCGGTAGATGTGCAGCTACTTGAAAAAATGCTCGGAGTTCCCGTTGTGGCGACCAGTGCAGGCAGAAAACGGGGACTCAAAGAAGTGCGTTTGGCTATCGATACGGTGACGGAAATAAACTTTGTGCCGCTTTGTATCGACAGGGGGCAACACCCGTCGGACGTAACCGAGCCACTGTCGGAGGGCGCCGCTTTTATTGCAGGGCAATGTGTGCGGCAAACAAGAGAATATCGCGTAAGCCGCGTTGATCAAATGCTCACGGGCAAATGGACAGCGTTTCCCTTAATGATGCTGTTACTTGCCTTTATTTTCTGGCTGACGATAGAGGGGGCAAACTACCCGTCGGAATACTTACAAAAAGGGTTGTTTTGGCTGGAGGATTGGCTGTATCGCACCTTTTTGGATCTTGGGGTGGCGGTGTGGCTTTGTGAGGTGCTTTGGCACGGCATATACCGCGTCACCGCTTGGGTCGTGGGGGTTATGTTACCGCCGATGGCAATTTTCTTTCCGCTGTTTACTTTGTTGGAGGACATCGGTGTACTGCCTCGCATTGCCTTTAATCTGGACAGAGGTTTTGCCCGTTGCCATGCCTGCGGCAAACAAAGTCTTTGTATGATGATGGGACTTGGATGCAATGCCGCAGGAGTGGTCGGCTGTCGTATTATTGAAACGCGCAGAGAACGGCTGATTGCAATGCTGACCAATGCATTTATGCCTTGTAACGGCAGATTTCCGATGATGATAGCGCTGATTACCATGTTTGTGGCAGGCACAGGCATATTTGGCTCACTCGGTGCGGCAATCTGGCTTGCCGCGTTGATCGTTTTGGGGGTGGGTGTCACCTTTTTGGCTTCGTGGCTACTCAGCAAAACGGTGCTTGGCGGCGCACCCTCACCACTGGCGCTGGAACTGCCGCCCTATCGGCGCGCAAGCGTTGGGCAAATTTTGTGGCGCTCGATTTGCGACAGAACGCTCTTTGTTCTGGGCCGCGCCATCAAGGTGGCGGCACCTGCCGGACTGATAATTTGGCTACTTGCCAACATTGACCTGCAAGGGCAAAGTTTGCTGATACATGCCGCGGCGGCACTTGACCCAATCGCGCAAATTTTCGGGCTGGACGGTGTGATTTTAATTGCCTTTATTCTGGCGCTCCCTGCCAATGAAATTGTGTTGCCGCTCATTTTGATGGGTTACACGGGCACGGGCATGCTCGCAGAAGCGGAGAGTCTGGAAAGTCTGAAATCCATTCTGCTTGCGGCAGGGTGGGACACCAAGCGCGCCGTATGCGTATTGTTGTTTTGCCTGATGCACTGGCCTTGTTCCACAACACTGATGACCATCAAAAAGGAAAGCGGCTCTTGGCGATGGGCACTGCTTGCGGCACTTCTCCCCACCGTGTTCGGTCTTGTGTGCTGTCTTTTGGTGAATTTGTTATAAAAAAAGGGTGACAAGAAATACTTGTCACCCTTTTTGTAAGAGATTAGTTTTGAGCAGTGTATTTTAAGAGGCTGCCTGCTTTTAAGATGGCTTTTTGACGGTCGGTAAAGTCACAGTTGAGGGTGATTTTCTGACCGGTGGTTTTGTTGGTCATAATGATCGTGCCACTGTCCATACCGGCATAGATGTCACTGAGCTCTAATTGATGGTCTTGCTCAAGCATATCGTAATCGGCAGGGTTGGCAAAGGTCAGGGGCATGATACCTGCATTGATGAGGTTTGCAATGTGAATACGTGCAAAACTCTTGGCGATAACACAGCGAATGCCCAGATACAACGGTACCAGTGCCGCGTGTTCACGGGAAGAGCCCTGACCGTAGTTACTGCCACCGACAATAATGCCTTTTCCTGCGGCTTTGGCGCGTTCGGGAAAGGTTTTGTCACACACACCGAAGCAGAACTGCGACAGGTGCGGAATATTGGAACGGTAGGGGAGGATTTTAGCGCCTGCAGGCATAATGTGGTCGGTGGTGATATTGTCACCGACTTTGAGGATTAACGGAGCCGCAAGGGAGTTTTCCTGCGGAAAAGCATCGGGGAAAGGCTTGATGTTGGGGCCGCGCAGTACCTCAAGTGATTTTGCTTCGTCGGGGTCGGCAGGAGCCAGAACGGCAGAATCGTCAATTCTGAATGCCGAGGGCATCTGAATGTCGGGATATTCATAGGGCAGG
Organism: Eubacteriales bacterium; assembly: GCA_045648705.1. Taxonomy (GTDB): domain Bacteria; phylum Bacillota; class Clostridia; order Oscillospirales; family QAKW01; genus Firm-08. The sequence continues at coordinate 21,347 of JAZROO010000080.1, forward strand.
GTGGTGGGATCGGTGATATAACCTGTCAGCGCCGCAGCCACTGCCGTTTCGGGAGAAACGAGATATACTTTGGCATCTGCGGTGCCGCTTCTGCCTTCAAAGTTACGGTTAAAGGTACGCAGAGAAACACCTGCGGAGTTGGGAGAAAATCCCATACCGATGCAAGGGCCGCAAGCGCATTCGAGCACTCGGGCGCCGCTGGCAAGAATGTCTGTCAGTGCGCCGCATTCCGACAGCATCGTCAGCACCTGCTTACTGCCGGGGGAGATGGACAGAGAAACGCTCGGGTCGATGGTTTTGCCTTTGAGCAAAGCCGCCACTGTCATCAAATCCGTCAAAGAGGAATTGGTGCAGGAGCCGATACATACCTGATCTACCTTAGTGCCTTTGAGAGAAGCAACGGTTACAACGTTGTCAGGCGAATGGGGACAAGCAATCAACGGCTCAAGCGTATTCAGGTCGATATCAATGATGCGGTCATATTCGGCATCGGGGTCACTGTAAAGAGGGGTGAAGTCCTCACCTCTGCCCTCGGCTTCCAAAAATGCTTTGGTAACGTCGTCGGAGGGGAAAATGGAGGTGGTGGCGCCAAGCTCTGTGCCCATATTGGTGATGGTGGCGCGTTGGGGTACGCTTAAAGATGCGATGCCTTCGCCGCCCCATTCGATAATGGCGCCCACACCGCCTTTTACGCTGAGAATTTCGAGTATTTTCAGCGAAATGTCTTTGGCGGTGACGTAGGGGCGCAGTTTACCTGTCAGATTGACCTTGTACATTTTGGGGCAGGTGATGTGATAAGCACCGCCACCCATTGCAACCGCAACGTCCAGTCCGCCTGCACCCATGGCAAGCATACCGATACCGCCACCAGTGGGGGTGTGCGAGTCGGAGCCGATCAGCGTTTTGCCGGGTTTGCCGAAACGCTCTAAATGTACCTGATGGCAGATGCCGTTACCGGGACGGGAAAAATAGATGCCGTGTTTGCGGCAAACGCTTTGAATGTAGCGATGGTCGTCGGCATTTTCAAAGCCCGACTGCAGTGTGTTGTGGTCGATGTAGGCAACGCTTTTTTCGGTGCGTACACGGTCTACTCCCATAGTTTCAAACTCAAGATATGCCATAGTTCCCGTGGCATCTTGGGTAAGAGTCTGGTCAATTTTCAGCGCGATTTCGTTTCCTGCTTTCATTTCACCGGAAACCAGATGCGCTTTGATGATTTTTTGTGCAATTGTCAGTCCCATAATTTATAATCCTTTTCTATAATGTCTTCATAATGCTTTGACGGGCATTTAAGATGTGCACAACCGTCAATTCCTGGGCAAGCGCACTGTCACCCTTAGCGATGGCTTCAAAAATAGCTCGGTGTTCCGCAACGGCATTTTTGGCGCGGTTCAGGTCGGTTACACTGTCCTTACGATAGCGTTGGATGCGGCGGTGCAGAGAGGAAAGCGTATCTCTTAATATACTGCCGCAACGTTCATAAATGATTTTGTGAAAACGGGAGTCCAGCGCATGAATGTTGGCAGCGTCGCCTTTAGCGGTGTAAAACTCCTGCAGTTCAACAATTTCCTGTAACTTGTTTAACAGTTCCTCGTCTTTGCTTTCGGTGGCGCGGTATGCCGCAAGACCCTCCAAGCGTCGACGGATTTCATAAATATCTTCCAGGTCGGTGCGACTGATGCCGACAACCACCATTCCCTTACCGCTTTCTTTCAGCAGACCCTCTTGCTCCAATCGACGCACCGCTTCTCTGACCGGTGTGCGACTGACGCCGAGTGCCGCCGTCAATTTTGCTTCGGTAAGGATTTCGCCTGCGGCATAATGACCGGAAATGAGGTCCTGCTCGAGTTGTTCAAAAACTTTATCAGCCAATGATACCATGGCAATGTTACTCCTTATCTTCAGAATTTCATTTGATTGAGAGCTTTTCTGGAAAATTCTTCAACTTTTGCTTTGAGTTCTGCATTGGAGAGCATGGTCTGTCTGCCATCTTCGTATTCCTTGTCGATCCATTCTTTCATGGCGATGACCAAGGGATGCTTTTTATCAACAGCGCGCTCACCTTCAAGACGATAGGTTTCGTTGATCCAGTAGGCAACACCTGCAAGACCCGAAGTTTTGCTGACGGCAACACCTGCCGCGCGACCCAAAATCTTTTTGGTGTTAAAGATGTTGTAAATTTCTTCGTCTTTGAGCAGACCGTCAGCGTGAATACCTGCACGGGTCACGTTAAAGTTTTCACCGACAAAGGGAGTCATCGGCGGAATATTGTAGCCCATTTCTTTTTTGAAGTATTCGGCAATTTCGGTGATAACGGTGGGATCCATACCGTCCATCGTGCCGCGCAGAGAGGCATATTCCATAACCATTGCCTCCAGCGGAATGTTACCGGTACGTTCACCGATACCAAGCAGAGAACAGTTAACGGCACCGGCACCGTACAACCACGCGCAAGTGGCGTTGGCAACGCCTTTGTAGAAGTCGTTGTGACCGTGCCATTCGAGCATATCTGCCTCAACGTCGGCATAGTGGCGCAGACCGTAAATGATACCCGGCACACTGCGCGGCAGGGCAACTTCACTATACGGTACACCATATCCCATCGTATCACAGGCGCGGATTTTGATGGGAATACCTGCTTGCTTACTCATTTTGGTCAGTTCGTTAACAAAGGGAACAACAAAGCCGTAAAAGTCGGCACGTGTAATGTCTTCCAAATGGCAACGGGGCACCAGGCCTGCCTCAAATGCCGCGGCAACGGTTTCAAGATATTTGTCCATTGCCTGTTTGCGCGTCAGTCCTAACTTTTTAAAGATATGATAGTCTGAAGCACTGGTAAGAATACCGGTTTCGCGGATACCTAAATCCTTAACGAGCTGAAAGTCCTTTTTGGTGGCGCGAATCCAGGTGGTGATTTCCGGAAACTCAAGGCCCAGTTCCATACATTTTTGTATGGCGGTGCGATCCTTTTCGCTGTAAACAAAAAACTCGGTCTGACGGATAATGCCGTTGGGACCGCCCAACTTGTGCAGATATTTAAACAGCGTTACGATTTGCTCTACGGTGTAGGGCTCGACCGACTGCTGACCGTCACGGAACGAAGTGTCGGTAATATACAGGTGTTCCGGTGTGCTCAACGGTACGCGGCGGTGGTTGAAGGGAATCTTGGGAACGTCTTCGTAATTATAGGCATCCCGATACAGTTCCGGCTCGCTGACATCCTGTAAAGAGTATTTGTATGAATTTTGTTCCAAAAGATTGGTACGTTTGGAAAGTTCAAGCATAGTGGCTCCTCCTTTGGTTTGCTTGTAGAAATTAAAATTGTATACAATTATACATTCATCGTTATAATTTGTCAATATCTCTTTTTATATATTGAAAAATATATTTTTTATTGCTATAATGAAATTACAATTTATTTTAAATGGGGGAAATACCTATGAAGCTATCTACGGGAGTTTGCAGTCTGGGCGGTCACAATCGTCTGGAAAACATTGAACTTTGCAATGCTGCAGGATTTAAGCATTTTGACTACAGCTTTGGTGAGTTTTATGAAAACAGCGGATTTTATGCTGATTTTGAAGGCTATACCAAACTGGTAAAAGAAACGATGGCAAAGCTTGGGGTGGACTTTGTTCAATCCCACGCCCCTGCAGGTAAGCCCTTTTTGAACGAAGAAAACTGGAAGGCTTTGGTGGATGCTACGGGTGTTGCCATTCGCGCTTGTCACGAGCTTGGAATTGAAAGTACGGTAGTTCATTCCGGTTACTTGCAATATATGAGCAAGGAAGAATGTTTTGAACGTAACCGTCAATTCTATCGAGAAATTTTAAAGGAAGCCGAAAAGTACGGGGTATATGTGTTGGTTGAAAATTACAACAAGATGTACCGCGAGGACTATTTCTGGATTGACAATGCAACCGACCTTGCCGCCATGGTAAAATATATCGACCATCCGCTTTGCAAAGCCTGTTGGGACGCAGGGCATGCAAACCTTCAAGAAATGCCGCAGGATGAGGAACTTCGTATACTTGGCGACTGTGTCATGTCCACACATATTCACGATAACAAGGGTGACAAAGACACCCATCTGGTGCCGTTGCAGGGAACACTCAATCTTGACAGTGTGATGAGAGGACTTATAGATATCGGCTATAAAGGTGCCTTTAACTATGAGCTCGACGTGTTGTTTGCCAATCCTGCAAACCGCCGCCCCTTTAGCGGAGAGGCGCGCCTTGCAAATGTTCCGCGTGAAATTGAGATTGCCTATCAGAAGTATCTTTATGAACTCGGCAAAACCACGCTGGAAGCCTACGGCGTGTTTGAAGACTAAATCACACCCCAATCACACCCCACAAATCTGACGATTTGCGGGGACCCCAGAAAAGCAAAATCCCGAACACTTTCGTGTTCGTGATTTTTTGGTGCTGGTGACCGGAATCGAACCGGTACGGGTATCACTACCCACGGGATTTTAAGTCCCGGGCGTCTGCCAGTTCCGCCACACCAGCACATTATATGCTATTATATTTTAACATAAAAAATTCATTTGTCAATATTGAAAATGGAGATATGGTGTGCTAAGATAAATTTGTAATAATTCACTGTATGGGGGAAGCGCATATGAAACTTTCAGCAGGCATTAACAATCTTGGCGGTGCTGACCGTCTGGAAAATATGGATATTGCTTTTGAGGCAGGCTTTAAGCATTTTGATTACAGTTTTGGCGAGTATCGCACCAACAGCGGATTTTATGCAGATTATGATGGGCATATGAAACGCGTTAAGGCAAAGATGGAGGAACTGGGAGTGGATTTTGTTTTGTCCCATTCGCCGACGGGGAAACCTTTTCGCAGTGAAGAGGATTGGAAGTTGGTGATCGATCTTCATAAGGTGTGTCTGCGCGCTTGTTATGAACTTGGGATTCCAAGCACCGTAGTTCATTCGGGCTATGTGGCGGATATCAGCAAAGAGGAATGCTTTGAGCGCAATCGTAAGTTTTACAGGGAAATTTTAAGCGAAGCCGAAAAATACGGCATCAACGTATTGGTGGAAAATTATGACCGAATGACCAAAGAGGACACTTTTTGGATCGACAATGCGACCGACCTTCTCGCAATGGTAGAATATATCGACCATCCGCTTTGCCATGCTTGCTGGGATGCAGGACACGCAAATTTACAAGATATGCCGCAGCATAAGGAACTTGCCATCCTTGGCAGTCACGTAATGGCAACGCATATTCAGGATAATAATGGGGATAAAGACACTCATTTGTATCCTTTTTATGGAAGCTTGAATATGGATTCCTTGATGCAGGGACTGATCAACATTGGCTACAAAGGCGCGTTTAATTTTGAAACGGCAATGATGTTTGCGCCCCCTGCCAAACGCCGCGGGTTTGACGGTGAGCAAAAACTGTACACCGTTCCCCGCAGTGTCCGCGTTGCATCGCAGAGAATGCTCTACGAAATCGGAAAATCCACGCTGGAAGCGTATGGTGTATTTGAAGATTAAAACCACACTCCGCAACTTAAAAACGTCTCCGCTTGTGTTACAAGCGGAGACGTTTTTTGTTTTGCGGTGAGGTTTTGGAGGTTTTTGTTGCAATTTGACAAGGAACGAACTTTACAAATAAATAAAATAGTGCAATTTCAATAATTTTTTATCCAAAAAACATTGAAATTTCCATTTTCATATGGTATTATGAGGGTGCAAACGGCAAAAATCAAATTTTATGGAGGATATTCGGTATGAAACTTTCAGTCGGTGTTGCAAATTTAGGTGGTAAAGATTATTTTGAAAATCTGGAACTGAACCATCAAATTGGTTTCAATCATTTTGATATGGGCTATCCGGGTCCCGATGCTCTTGGCGGAATCAATGCAGATTTTGACGGCTTTGTCAAAAGAGTAAATGAAAAGAAGTCGGAACTTGGTATTGACTTTGTGCAGTCACACGCTCCCATGGGCAGACCCTTGGCAGGTGACGACGCCGCAAGAAAACTTATTGAAACCACCAAGATGAACATTCGTGCTTGTCATGCGATGGGTATTCCGAGTGTGGTAGTGCACTCCGGTTATCTGCCGAACATCAGCAAAGAGGAATGCTTTGAGCTCAACAAAAAGTTTTTTGATGAACTGTTGGTGGAAGCTGAAAAATACGGTGTATATGTTTTGGTGGAAAACTTTAACAAAATGACCCGTGACGATGTTTTTTGGATCGATAATGCCACCGACCTTTTGGCAATGGTTGAACTGATTGACCATCCGCTGTGCCAGGTTGTATGGGATGCAGGTCACGCAAATCTTCAGGAAATGCCGCAACACGAGGAACTTGCCCTACTTGGCAATCGCGTTATGGCAACTCATATTCAGGATAATAAGGGGGACAGAGATACCCATCTTAATCCCTTCTTTGGCACAATGAATATGGACGATTTGATGACGGGCCTTATCAATATCGGTTATAAGGGCGCTTTCAACTTTGAAACAGGGCCTATGTTTATGGCACCGCAAAACCGCCGTCCCTTCGATGGAGAGCAAAAGCTTTACGACGTACCGCAAAGCGTACGTATGGCGGCAATGAAAATGCTTTATGAAATCGGCAAAACCACTCTGGAAGCATACGGACAATTTGAAGACTAAAAATATTTTGCAAAAAGACGGTTTCAATTGAAGCCGTCTTTTCATAAAGAGGTAGGAGTAAGTATATATGAAACTTTCGACCGGTGTTGCCAATTTGGGCGGTAAAGATTATTTTGAAAATCTCGAACTGAACCATCAGATAGGATTTAATCATTTTGATATCGGTTTTCCGAAACCTGATGCTAACGTTGGCATCAATGCTGATTTTGACGGTTTTGTTAAAAGAGTTAATGAGAAAAAATCAGAACTTGGTATTGATTTCGTGCAAGCACACGCACCGTTCAGACCCCATCCGCTTCGTGGAGATGATGCGGCGAGAAGTCTTATAGAGATTACAAAGTTAGACATTCGCGCTTGTCACGCCTTGGGGATTCCGGGAATTGTTGTTCATTCCGGTTATCTGCCGAACATCAGCAAGGAAGAATGCTTTGAACTCAACAAAAAGTTTTATGATGAACTTTTGGTGGAAGCTGAAAAATACGGCGTGTATATTTGGGTGGAAAACTTCAACAAAATGACCCACGATGATATTTATTGGATCGATAATGCCACCGACCTTTTGGCAATGGTAGAGCTGGTTGACCATCCGTTGTGTCAAATCGTATGGGATGCAGGCCACGCAAACCTTCAGGAAATGCCGCAACACGAGGAACTTGCCCTACTTGGCAATCGCGTTATGGCAACACATATTCAAGATAATAAGGGCGATAGCGACAGCCATCTCAATCCCTTCTTTGGCACGTTGAATATGGATGATTTGATGACTGGTCTTATCAACATTGGTTATAAGGGCGCATTTAACTTTGAAACGGGTCCTAAGTTTACAGCACCGCAAAATCGTCGTCCGTTTGACGGGGAACAAAAACTTTATGACGTACCCCAAAGTGTTCGTATGGCGGCAATGAAGATGCTTTACGAAATCGGCAAAACCACTCTGGAAGCATACGGACAATTTGAAGACTAAAACAGATTCAATCTATTAAGGAGGGGTATATATGAAACTTTCAACCGGCGTTAAATATTTAGGCGGCAAGGATCTTTTTGAAAATCTGGCACTGAATCGAGCGGTCGGATTTAAGCATTTTGACCAACAGTTTCCTGAATGGTCTGCCGGTACCGGTTATTTTTCCGATGACTTTGACGGATATGTAAAATTGGTGAAGGGAAAAATGGCTGAGATTGGGGTGGACTATGTGCAAGCGCACGCTCCTATGGGCAAACCACTGATGGGAGATGATGCCGCCAAAAAACTCATTAAAGACACCAAGACCTGCATTCGTGCTTGTCACGCCTTGGGGATTCCCGGTATTGTGGTGCATTCGGGCTATCTGTGGGATATCAGCAAGGAAGAATGTTTTGACCTCAATAAGAAGTTTTTTAATGATCTTTTAGCAGAGGCTGAAAAATACGGCGTTTACATATTTATTGAAAATTTCAATAAAATGGTGAATGAAAACCGCTTTTGGATTGACAATGCCACCGACCTGCTTGCTTTGATAGAATATATTGACCATCCTTTGTGTCACGCTTGTTGGGATGCAGGACACGCTAATTTACAAGATATGCCGCAGCACGAAGAACTTGCCATCCTTGGCAGTCACGTTATGGCAACGCACGTGCAAGACAATAAAGGGGACAATGATACTCATCTGGTGCCCTATTTCGGTACACTGAATCTTGATTCTATGATGCAGGGATTGATTAACATCGGATATAAGGGTGCGTTTAACTTTGAGGTAGATATGATGCTTACCGATCCTTCCAAGCGCCGTCCGTTTGAGGGTGAGAAAAAACTGCCCGGAATCCCACAGAGCGTTCGCATAGCGGTTCTCAAAATGATTTATGAAATCGGTAAAACCACGCTGGAAGCGTACGGTCAATTTGAGGATTAAAACTGCAATTTGTGATGACTATGATAAATAAAAACACTCCGCAATCTATCGGTTGCGGAGTGTTTTTTATTTTGTTTTCCAAGAGGCAAGATGCCCCAGGGGAGAAAAGTGGCTGATACTGCCGCCGGGGGTGATGCCCTCGGTGTAATAAACGGTGCTTTTTACAAAAGCAATGGGCAAAACGGGACAGTCTTTTTCAAAGCGCTCAATGTATTTGGTAAGAGAGGCGTCTCCCTTTTTGAAGTTTGCATAGCTTTTTTCCAGTTTGCCAAGACTCATCTGACCGAAATTGTAGTCACTATCCTCAGCGTACAGTGCCGAGGGGTCCATATCGGGACTAAAGGTAAAGCGCGCGATATACAGGTCAAAATTACCGTTTTCAAGACGCTGTAAAAAAGTTTGCTCGTCAACGCTGATCAGATTGATTTGCATCCCCAACGTAACTGCCGCGTTTTTGATTTTTTCTGCGGCGGCAACGTGCGTTTTGTCCTTTTCGCAAATCAGCAGATCAAAGGACGGGTTTTCACCGTCTGCGGTGAAAAGTTCACCGTTTTTGGCGCTCAGCCCTGCTTTCTTAAAAGCATCCAGCAACTCGTTTTTTTCGGCAACGCTTAAGGTTTCCGCGGGTAAGGCACTCCATTTGGGATAAAAGGGTCGCGCGGTGGCAACACCGTTTCCCATCAAAACACTTTTGACGATATCCTCGCGCGGAATGAGTGCACCAAGTGCCCGACGCATCGGGGCATCGAGGCTATCATTTTGCGCATTGATGCCGATGTACAGCATGGTGTTGGTCAAAAAGGTGGTGCTTTTATAGTCACGGGTGATGGACAGGGTGCCGCTTGCCATCATATCACTGGTAAGCACGTCCAACACACCCGAGTTAAACATTGTTGCCATCGAACTTTCACTGGCAGGGTCAAGCAGCGGAATGGGGGCGAGCTTCGGTTTTGTGGGGGAGTGGGGGTTGGCAAGCAGTGCCGGTGCGTTTTGGTGTTTATCCAGCATATAGTTGCCGCAACCGTAATATTTCTCGTTGTCTTCTTTGACGATGGGGATATTCAGACAATAAAGCGCATTCGGATCTTTTTGCTTGAGGGTCAGAATTACCAGACCGCTTTGCACAGAGGCATCCTCAAGATTGGAAAGCTGACGGTAGTACGGTGATTCGGGATGCTCTAAAACAAAATCAAAGCTTTGCACAATCAGGTGAGGGGTCAGCACACTGCCGTCGGAAAAACGGCACTCGGTGTTGGGGGTGATGGTGATGGTTTTACCGTCCATTTGCACGTCTGCTCCGCAACCGTATTTAATGTTTAAATCCTCGTCAAAAGTGAACAACGGCTGATAGATGGCTTGATTTATCTGGCGGTTGGCAAGGGAGGTTTCCAGTAGCGGATGGGTGCCTTTATCATCAAAATAAACCAGACTGATTTGCTCCAGTTCGGTTTGCTTTTCCTCTTGCTGCGCGTTACCGCCGATTTGGGAATCGGGATAAGTGTCGGTAATTTCACAAGCGCAAAGGCAAAAACACAGCGCGGTGCACAGAAGTAAAGAAATTATTTTATTCATACTTCCTCCTTGGTGATCTGAATGATGCCTGCCATATTGCCGCGCTTTCCTTTGGTGGCGCGGTGGGAAAAGAGCAGCTCACTTTGGCAACAGGTACATTCTTTGCAGATATAGATTTCGCTGACGCCTGCCTTTTCCAAAACCATACGGTTGGCGCCTTTGAGGTCAAAAAGATATTTTTGGTTTGTTAGGGGAGTGAAAAACTGCTCATCTTCGGGACGAGTCCACTCAGCCTTAAAATCCTCGCCGACTTCATAGCAGCATTTGTCAATACAAGGGCCGACGGCAGCAATCACGTCTTGGGCTAAGGTGCCAAACGACTCGTGCATTTGTTGCAGTGCGACGGCGGCAATGCCTCCACGGGTGCCGCGCCAACCCGAGTGAACGGCGGCGACGGCTTTTGTTTTTTTGTCGTACATCAAAATAGGAGCACAGTCTGCCACAAATACCGTAAGCGGTGTTTTGGAAAGGGAGGTGATCAGTCCGTCGGTATCCCGAATGTCGCTTACCTTGCTCATGCCCATTCCTGCACTGCACTCGTCAACCGTACGAATGGTTGTGGTATGGGTCTGGTCGGTCAGCGTCATTCTCTCCATACAGAACCCCTCAGCCTCGCACAAACGACGGTAGTTTTCCTCCACCACCGAGCGCTCCTCTCTGGAAAAAGAGAGGTTCATCGAAGCAAGATGCCCTGTGCTGATGCCGCCTTTGCGCGTGGTAAAGCAATGCGCAAGACCTGCAATATCGTCAAGCGCACGGCAATGCAGGGTGACAACTCCGTTTGAATTTTTATAATAAAAATCACTCATAGTAAACTCCTATACATACAAAATTATTATACTAAATCTAATAATACTTGTAAAGAAAAAAATAGTTATGGATAGAATTCATTGACATCAACAATAAAAAATAATATAATATTTTTTTAAGAAAGGATGTGAAAGGAATGTCAACAATTTGCGCTTTGTCCACCCCACGCGGTGTGGGCGGTATTGCTGTAATTCGGGTCAGTGGCAGTGCGGCATTTGGTATCTGTGAAAAACTGATTCGGCTGAAAAAGGGCACCCTTTCACAGCTTACCCCTAACCGTAGCACCTTTGCCTCGATTTTAGACGGAGAAAGGGTGCTCGACGAGGTGATGGTGACGCGCTTTGTCGCCCCCCATTCGTTTACGGGGGAGGACACGGTGGAAATCTCCTGCCACGGCAGCATTTATATAACCGAAAGACTGTTGGAGTTACTCATCAAAGCAGGTTGTGAGCCTGCGGCGGCAGGGGAATTTACCAAACGCGCGTTTCTCAATGGCAAAATGGATTTAACGCAGGCAGAAGCGGTGATCGACTTGATTCATTCAAGATCTCCCTTGCAGGCACGAAACGCTTTGGGGCAACTTGACGGTGCTTTGCGCCGCAAGGTTGGCGCGCTGCGCCAAATGCTTTGCGACATCGGTACTGAAATTATGGCATACGTGGATTACCCTGAGGAAACCATCGGGGAGATTGACGAGGATTCCATTGTACTGCGTCTGCGCGAAAGTCAGCACCAGTTGAAAAAGTTACTTGCCACCTTTGACAGAGGGCATCTGATTCGCGAAGGGATACCGACGGCGATTATCGGTAAACCCAACGTCGGCAAAAGTACGCTGATGAATGCCTTGCTCGGACGGGATAAAAGTATTGTAACCGATATTGCAGGTACTACGCGTGACACGGTTGAGGAAAGCGCACTGGTCGGTGATATGGTACTGCATTTGATGGATACGGCAGGCATACGGCAAACGGAGGACAGAGTCGAGGCAATCGGTGTGGAACGTGCACACGCCGCCGCAGAGGATGCGGCACTGATTCTCGCGGTTGTAGACGGGTCGACAGGGCTTGACGAGCAAGATAAACAGATTTTAACAATGGCAAAAGAAAAACCTGCCATTTTGATTGTGAATAAAAGCGATCTGGCAACCAATGCAAACACAACGTTTGACGGGTTTGACTTTGTGATCACTCTTTCCGCAAAAGAAGAAACAGGACTGGAAGAACTGCATAACGCGGTGCGCTCCCTGTTTGCAAGTGAAGCGGTGGAGGGAGAGAGCCTTAACAACCTTCGTCAGAAAACCGCAGTGGCACAGGCGCTGGCAGGGGTGGAAAGTGCGCTTTCCGCCTTTGAAACGGGACTTGGTGCCGATATGGCAGGTCTTGACGTTTCAGCGGCGGCAGAGCAACTTGCACAGCTCACGGGCGAGAGCGTAAAAGAACAGATGATAGAAGATATATTTTCCCGATTCTGTGTCGGAAAATAGGAGTAGATATGTACACACTTGGACAAGAATTTGATATTGTAGTGGTTGGCGCAGGTCATGCCGGTATCGAGGCAGGACTGGCGGCGGCAAGACTTGGTTGCCGCGTCGGCGTTTTCACCATTCAGCTTGACGCGGTCGGCAATATGCCCTGCAACCCCTCTATCGGTGGTACTGCCAAGGGGCATTTGGTGCGCGAAATTGATGCGCTCGGCGGTCAGATGGGCAAGGCGGCGGATGCCACCATGCTTCAATCCCGTATGCTCAATCGCGGCAAAGGACCTGCGGTGCATTCCCTTCGGGTGCAGACAGACAGGACAGCCTACCGTCAATATATGAAACACGCTTTGGAGCAACAGGAAAATCTGTGCTTGATTCAAGGGGAAATTGTGCGCCTTGAGGTGAAGGACGGTAAGGTGACGGGGGTTGAGACCCGACTTGGCGCTTTTTACCCTGCAAAAGCGGTTGTTTTGGCAACGGGAACATTTCTCGGCGGCAGAATCATTGTGGGGGACAGTGTGATCCCCGGCGGACCTGACGGAATGTTTTCGGCAGAGGCACTGGGAGAGCAACTCTTGGAGCTTGGCATTCCGCTACGCCGCTTTAAAACGGGCACACCGCCCAGAGTGCACCGTCGTTCGATTGATTTTTCGGTGCTCGAGGAGCAACCGGGTGAAGATCCCGTGATCCCCTTTTCTTTTGAAACCGAGCAACCACTTCAAAATAAAGTGGTCTGCCATATGACCTATACCAATCCTAAAACCCACCGAATTATTCTTGATAATCTGCATCGTTCCCCGCTTTACAGTGGACTGATCGAAGGGGTGGGACCGCGCTATTGCCCCAGTATAGAAACTAAAGTAGAGCGTTTTAAGGATAAAGAACGCCATCAGATTTTTATAGAGCCTTGCGGCATGGAAACCGAAGAGATGTACATACAAGGGCTTTCTTCTTCGATGCCCGAAGACGTACAACTTGAGTTTTTGCACACCATGCAAGGCATGGAAAAGGCTGAAGTGATGCGAGTCGGTTATGCCATTGAGTACGACTGCGTTGATCCCACGGCACTGCGCGCTACGTTGGAATTTAAAAAAATCGAAGGATTGTACGGCGCCGGTCAGTTCAACGGTTCCTCAGGATACGAGGAAGCGGCGGCACAGGGACTGGTGGCAGGTATTAATGCGGCGCATAAGATTTTGGGAAGGGAGCCTTTTGTGCCCTCCCGTTCCTCTTCTTATATCGGTACGTTGATTGATGATTTGGTAACCAAAGGTACCGAGGAGCCGTATCGGATGATGACCTCGCGCAGTGAATACCGATTACTGCTTCGTCAGGACAATGCGGATTTGCGACTGACGCCGACGGGCAAAGACCTTGGTTTGATTTCGGCAGAACGATTTGATCGGTTTTTAACCAAAAAAGCAAATATCGAGCAAGAGATAGAGCGGTTGCGCAAAACCGTGATTTCTCCCAAAAACGAGGCACTGGCAGAACTGCTTGAAGGGTTGGAGATGCCCCGTCCTGTCAGTGGGGTGACACTTGCCTCCCTTTTGTGCCGTCCCGGTATTACGTATGAAAACCTTAAAGACGTGGATGAAAACCGCCCTGCATTGCATCCTGCCGAAGCCGAGCAGGCATATATCACTCTGAAGTATGAGGGCTATATTGAAAAGCAACTGGCTCAAGTACACGCTTTTCTTAAAACTGAGGGTAAAAAATTGCCCCCTGATATTGATTACAGTGAAATTCACGGACTGCGTCTGGAAGCAAGGCAGAAGTTGGCGGACATCCGCCCTGAAAACATCGGACAGGCAAGTCGTATCAGCGGCGTCAGCCCTGCGGACGTGGGTGTACTGCTGATTTATTTAGAGCAGAGAGGACGAAAATGATGGAATTTAAAACAGCCCTTGCGGCAGCACTTGCAAAGGCGGATATTTCTTTTGATGAAGTGAAACTTTCGCAATCTGCCGCCTTTACCGAGCAGATGCTGAAAACCAACAAAAGCCTGAATCTTACCGCTATTACCGAAACGGATGCGGTGGTGGAAAAGCATTGGTTGGACAGTCTGGCAATGGGCAGAGTGACACTTGGGGCAGGGCAGAAGGTGCTGGACGTCGGCAGTGGCGCAGGATTCCCCGGAATTCCGCTTCATATTGCTTTTCCCGAGGCGCACCTTACACTGCTTGACAGTTTGCAAAAACGCCTGAGTTTCATAGAACAAGCCTGCAAGGCAAGTGATATATCGGTGCCCGAACTTTTGCACGCCCGTGCCGAACAGGCGGCAAGGCAAAAAGAGTATCGTGAGCAATACGACGTGGTGGTCTCCAGAGCGGTTGCAAACCTTGCCACGCTTTGCGAATATTGTTTGCCTTTTGCAAAGGTAGGCGGAACACTGATTGCTTATAAAGGTCCCGGTGCAGAGGCGGAACTTGCCGAAGCCAAGGGCGCGATTGAAAAACTGGGGGGACAGGTGAGCAAAACAGATTCTTTCACTCTTCCCGGCGGTGAGGAAAGAAATCTGATTTTTATTGAGAAAATTCATGCCACCGCACCTTGTTATCCAAGAGCAACCAAAGCAATTAAAAATAAATCTTTATAGGGGGAAGAACAGTGACTTTAGGACAGATTGACAAAAATATGTTGGTGGAAAAAAACGTTTCCCAAGACGTTGAGTGGTTTGATGCACGCGATAAAGAAAAATTTTCGGTGCACGGTGTGTTCTTTGAAGAAGAATCGGGAGAATGGCTGAGATTGCCCTCAAGCGTTGCAACAGCGACCAGCAAAGGCGTGGAACGCCTGGCGCGTCATATGGCAGGCGGCAGAATTTGTTTTAAGACAAACAGCCCCTATCTTGCCATTCATTGCAAAATTAACGGTCACGTTATGTCCAACATGAGTTGGTCGGGTACCGGCAGTTTTGATTTATATATTGACGGTGGTTTCAAAGGATTGTTCCGCTCTATCCCCACAGGAGAGCAGACCCTTTTGGTATATCAGGTCAGATGCTGTGGTGATGAAAAGGTGCATCAGGCAGAACTTAACTTCCCCCTTTATGCAGGTGTGCAGGATCTCTTTATCGGTGTAAAAGAGGGCAGTGTGCTAGAGGCAGCGCATCCCTATAAGGATATGGACCCCATTGTCTACTACGGCTCTTCTATCACCCAAGGCGGTTGCGCCACCCGTCCCTCCACCAGTTATCAAAGCTATATCTGCCGTGACACGCTGGTGGATTACGTAAATCTCGGATTTTCGGGCAGTGGCAAGGGTGAACCTGCAATCCGCGAGTATATTGCCTCACTTCCTTGCAGTATTCTGGTACTGGATTGGGATCACAATCTCAACACAAAAGATGAGCTGGAAGCAGTGCACGAGCCGATGTATCGCGCGTTCCGCGCTACCCACAAAGATACCCCCATTATTTTCATTTCCCGTCCCGATTTTTACGGTACGGAGATGAACAAGCTGATGCGTCAGGTAATTATCAATACCTATGAAAAGGCGCTGAGCGAAGGGGACAACAACGTTTATTTCATTGACGGAGAAACAATTTTCGGAGACGAAAGCCGTTGGGAATGCACGGTTGACGGTTGCCATCCCAACGATCTTGGGTTTTACAGATTTTATCGTACCCTCAGCCCGATGATTGAAAATATTTTAAATAAATAATAAAAAGGATGGCTTAAGCCATCCTTTTTATTTTATATCATCAAGGCTTTTAAAGGTATATCCATCGGAGCGCAGTTTGTCAATCAGGTTTGGTAAAATTTCAGCGTTGGTTGAGGAAACCGAATGCAGCAGCATGATGCATCCGTTGTGCGTGCGCGAGAGGATTTTTTCGGTCGCGGCGGCAGGGTCGGGTTGGTCGTTGGTGTCCCAGTCATAGTAGGCAAAACTCCAAAACACAGTTTTTAGTCCCAATTTTTTATTGTATTGCAGTGCTTTTTCGCTGAAACGGCCGCAGGGAAAACGAAAATAATTTGATTCCTTGCCGCCTGCAACTTTCACCAAATGATTCCATCCCTCAATTTGCTCTTTATATTTTTGAAAATCATTCAGGGTACTCATATCAGCGTGGGATAGGGAGTGATTGCCCAAAATATGCCCCTCATCACAAATACGGCGCACAAGACTTTCTTGGGTTTTCACAAAATTACCGTCCACAAAAAAGGTGGCAGGAACTTTTTTCTTTTTGAGTGTATCCAGTATTTTTGTCAGATTGCCGTTGTCAAACCCTGCATCAAAGGTAAGAAAGATTACCTTTTCATCGGGGCCCATGGTAATGATGTCGGGATACTTTGAAAGAAAGTCGGCCTCCTTTATGATTTCGGGGCGCTGATGGGTTTGATTTGGCTTAAAATACCAGTCATACGACGGCGCATTCTCGGCAAATGCCGAAATCACAAATGGCATACTGACCACCAACACCGGCAGTAAAATGTAGACAATTATTTTCTGAAACATGCTCTTTTTCATATACTATCACCTCAAATATAGGGTAAGCGCTTTTGCTTTTTTCATACATTTCACAAATTTTTAAAAATCTATTCCATTTTTTGATCTTTAGTGATAAAATTATAAAGTTGTGTAAAAGGAGAGATTTTTGTGATTAGAGAAGATTTGAGAAATATAGCCATCATTGCTCACGTTGACCACGGTAAGACAACGTTGGTTGACGAAATGCTCAAACAGGGCGGTGCATTCCGTGCAGGGCAAGAGGTGGAAGACAGAGTAATGGACTCGGGCGATCTGGAAAGAGAGCGCGGCATTACCATTATGGCAAAAAATACTTCAGCTGCGTGGGACGGGGTTAAGATTAATATTGTAGACACACCCGGACACGCTGACTTTTCAGGAGAAGTAGAGAGAATTTTGAAAATGGTAAGCGGTGTTTTGCTGCTTGTAGATGCCGCGGAGGGTCCCATGCCGCAGACTCGTTTTGTTCTGCAAAAGGCACTGGAGATGGGGCATAAGATCATCGTGGTAGTCAATAAGGTGGACAAGCCCGATGCCCGTCCTCACGAGGTGCTTGACGAGGTATTGGAACTGCTGATTGATCTGGATGCCACCGATGAACAGCTTGACAGTCCCGTGGTATTTTGCTCGGGCAGAGCAGGTACGGCTTCTCTCAGCCCCGACTATCAGGGAGAAGACCTTTCTGTGTTGTTTGAAAAGATTATTGAACATATCGACGCTCCCGTCGGTGACGAAACCGCACCGCTGCAGATGTTGGTTTCTTCGATTGACTATAATGATTATGTGGGACGAATCGGTATCGGTCAGATCACCAGAGGTGAAATTCGGGTGAATATGGACGTTTGTGTTACCGATTATCACGATCCCGAGGTGAAAAGAAACGGCAGATTGCCTGCTCTCTTTACCATTGAGGGTTTGCGCCGTACTCCCGTGGAAAGTGCAAAGGTGGGCGACATTGTCTGCTTTAGCGGTATTGGAGACATTACCATCGGTGAAACGCTGTGCGCTAAGGACACACCTGAGGCATTGCCGTTTGTTAAAATCGGTGAGCCGACCATTGAAATGCGCTTTGCCGTTAATGATTCCCCCTTTGCAGGGCAGGACGGTAAGTTTGTTACCTCCCGTCATATCAGAGACCGTCTGCAAAGAGAACTGCTTAAAGACGTTTCCTTGCGTGTGCGCGACGGTGAGACTGCTGAGAGTTTTTACGTGGCAGGTCGTGGCGAAATGCACCTGTCCATTCTGATTGAAACCATGCGCCGTGAAGGATATGAATTTTCCGTTTCCAACCCCAAGGTGCTTTATAAAGAGATTGACGGCAAAAAATGTGAGCCGATTGAACGCTTGGAAGTGGACGTGCCCGAAGAATATATGGGTCCCGTAATGGAACAAATGGGTGCGCGTCGCGGTGAAATGCAAAAAATGGAGCCGTTCGGTTCCCGTATGCGCATTGAATTTTTGGTGCCGTCGAGAGGCTTGTTCGGATATAAAAACGAATTTCTCACCTCCACGAAGGGTGAGGGTATTATGAGCTCGGTGTTTGAGTGCTACCAACCCTTTAAGGGAGAAATTGCGGAAAGAAGCGTCGGCTCGCTCATCGCCTTTGAAACGGGAACTGCTGTTACCTATGGTCTGTTCAATGCCCAAGAGCGCGGTCAACTCTTTATTGAAGCAGGTACTCCTGTATATGAGGGTATGATCGTCGGTCTCAATCCCAAGGGGGACGATATTGCCGTTAATGTCTGCAAGAAAAAGCACATTACCAACACCCGTGCCTCCGGCAGTGACGATGCCTTGCGCCTCATCCCTTGCAAAAAGATGAGTCTTGAGGAGTGCATTGAGTTTATCAAGGAAGACGAACTCATTGAGGTTACGCCCGAAAACATCCGTTTGCGTAAACAAATTATGAGTAACGTAGAACGTCTTAAATTTGTTAACCGCAAAAAGTAAATACCAAAAATACTGCGGCAAATTTGCCGCAGGATTTTTTAAATATTGAAACAAACGAAAGAATATGGTAAAATAAATACAAAGGAACACAAACAATAATTATCTTATACATATATTCGTTTTTGAAAGAAGGTAACTGAAAAGTGTTTGATGCAAAAAAGGTTACAGCGGAGGTCATCCGTTGGATTCGTGATTGGTTTAAACAAAACGGTGAAGGATGCAATGCCGTTGTCGGCATTTCGGGTGGAAAAGACAGTTCGGTGGTTGCCGCTTTGTGCGTGGCGGCGCTGGGCAAAGAACGTGTGCTTGGGGTGTTGATGCCGCAGGGCGAGCAAGCGGATATTGATATGTCGGAGTTACTTGTCAAACATCTGGGCATTGAATCGGTCACCATCAACATCAAAGACGCAGTGGCGGCACTTGAGGGCGCAATTACGGGTGAAATCGGAGAACTTTCGGCGATGAGCCGCACCAATCTGCCCAGCCGCGTGAGAATGGTGACGTTGTACGGTGTCAGCCAAAGCCGCAACGGCAGAGTTGCCAACACCTGCAATCTTTCGGAGGATTGGGTGGGCTATTCCACAAGATACGGTGACAGTGCGGGGGATTTCAGTCCCTTGTCTAAGCTGACGGTGCAGGAAGTTAAAGCAATCGGACGGGAGCTTGGACTGCCGCCTGTGTTGGTGGACAAGGTGCCCATTGACGGTCTTTGCGGTAAAACCGATGAGGAAAATCTTGGATTCACCTATGCCGATCTTGATAAATATATCCGCACGGGAGAGTGTGAGCCGGAGCTTAAAAAGACATTGGATTACAAGCGTAAAATGAATCGCTTTAAACTTGAGTTGATGCCGGTATATGACCCCAAAATTCCGACGGTAGAAGATATGTAATGATAAAAGCGCTCTGCATTTTGCAGAGCGCTTTTCATGTGGATAACTTTGTGGATTGATGTGCAATATATGTGCATAACAAATCCTTGAAATTAGTGGCTATATTTGGTACAATAATAAAGTAAATGTATTATTTTAGGAGTTAAAAATGGCGTTTTATTTTGAAAGCGGTTTACCGCAGACAATTCAGATACCGCGATCACTGGCAGAGGGCTATCTGTCGGTGGCGACGGGGGCTCAAATCAAGGTGATGCTTTGCCTGATTCGTTTTGAGGGACTGCCCATTCGGATTGAGGACGTTGCAAAGCAGTGCAATCTTGATGCTGCAGATGTGCAAAGCGCGATTGATTTTTGGGTGGAGCAGAAAATGCTCCGTCGCCGCGGGTCGACGCTTTGTTTGTTCGCGCCCGAAGCGGTGCAAGAGCTCAAATTGCCTACATACAGTTCCGATGAAATTCTTTCTTTGAAAGAAGAAAAGCCTGAGTTTTCTCAAATCTTAGAGGCGGCACAAGGTGTACTTGGCAAAATATTCAATCACAATGATGCTTCTATCCTGTACGGTCTTTATGACAATCTGGGCTTTGGCGGTGACGTGATACTGCAACTGCTCGGCTTTTGTGCAGGTAACGGCAAAAAGAGTTTTCGTTATATTGAAAAAGTGGCACTGGATTGGCACGACAGAGGGATTGACAGCTTTGAAAAAGCAGACAGTTATATCCGCCATTTAGAACAACTGGCAAGAGAGGAGCACCACGTTGCCGTGGCTTTTGGTATCGACAATCGTGCGCTGAGTGCCAAAGAAAAAGACTTTATTGCCAAATGGAGAGGCGAGATGCTTTTGCCGTTTGAGCTGATTGAGGCGGCGTATGAGCGTTGTGTCGATGCTAAGGGAAAACTTTCTTTCCCCTATATCAATGCTATTTTGACCGATTGGCATGCCAAGGGATATAAGACCTTGGATGAGGTGAGCACCGAACAGCATCCCGATGAAAACGCACGTAATCTGGGGGATGTTGAACTTGCCGCAATGAAGAAATTGATGGAGGAGTAAGGCGTGAGAGAGCAAATCAGGCAAAAATTAAGTCGCGAGTTTGCGCAAAAACGTCAGCGCGCCTTGCTGGATGCCGAAGGTCGAAAACAGGCGCTGTATCAGCAGTGTCCTGCGCTCAGTGAGTTGGATGCGGCGGCGGCAAGAGCCTCGGCTGATTATTTTAAGGCGCGTTTGTCGGGCACAGCCGAAGACGGTCGGTATGAGCAACAGATGGCTGAGATTGCCGCAAGACGTGAAGAGTTGATGCAAGGGGCGGATATTTTGCCGCACTTTGAATGTTCCGTTTGCGAGGACAGTGGCAAAATCCCCGGCGGTTATTGCAAGTGTTTTCTTTCCCGTGTGATCGAGGAAAATCTGGCGGATGCCAACCTTTCAAAATCCTCACTGCATGAGCGTTTTGAGAATTTTGATTTTGGATATTACAGTGACAAGCCTGACCCCAAAACAGGTGTAGTGCCGCGCGTTTTGATGGAGAAAATCGTGGCAAAGTGCAAAAAGTTCGTCTCCGATTTTGAAAGCAGTGACACCAATTTGCTGTTGACGGGAGATACGGGACTTGGCAAAACCTTTTTGTCCTCCGCTATTGCAGGGGAACTGCTCAAAAAAGGATATACGGTAATCTATATCAGTGCGCCCGAATTTTGCGCACGTATTCAGGCAAACAAGTTTGGTGACCGTCCTGAAGAATTGCAGCCCTACTATGAGGCGGATCTCTTGATACTGGACGATCTCGGCGCAGAATTTCGCACACAGTTGACCTCGGCAGTGCTCGGTGAAGTTATTGACCGCAGACTGCGCAGCGGCAAGAAGATGGTGTTTTCCACCAATCTGTCCGCCAAGGAACTGGAAAATAATTACAGTGGCAGAGTCATCTCCCGATTTTTAGGCCACTTTGAACTGCTCCGATTTATCGGCAAAGATATCAGACGGCAGAAAGGCGGATACTAAGTGTTTAAAAAAGTGGAAAGACTATTGGTGGTGGGACTCGGTAATCCGGGTCAGCAGTACGAAAACAACCGCCACAACGTCGGCTTTAATGCAATTGAGCAATTATTGCCGCATTTAGAGGGCGCCAAAAAGAAAAACAAGTTTGACGGTGAACTCTTTATGGGAGAGTTGTTTGGCAAAGAAGTTATTTTACTGCGGCCGCAGACTTTTATGAACAATTCCGGTCAGAGCATCGGCGCTGTGGCACGGTTTTACAAAATCAAGACGCAGGACATCTATGTGATTTTTGACGATATTTCGTTAAATCCGGGTCAACTGCGAATCCGTGCCAAAGGAAGCCCCGGAGGACACAACGGTCTTAAAAGCATAATTGCGCATCTGGCAAGTGACGCTTTTAAACATATAAAAATTGGTGTCGGTGCCAAACCGCATCCCGAGTATGATCTGGCGGCGTGGGTGCTTTCCGATCCCACAGGGGAGGACAAAGAAAAAATTGATGCGGTTATCAAGCAAATGCCTGCACTGTTTCGCTCTTTGTTTACCGAGAGTCTTGATAAAACTATGAATAAATTCAATCATTAGAGGTGTTTTTATGCCGGACAGTAAGTTAAGAGGAGTTTTCAGAAAATATAAAATCGATAATTTCCCCTATCCTCTGTATTATTGCCTTCCCTATGCTTTGCGCTTTGATTTGCGCGAGTATGAGGGCAAAGAACTTTTACAAGCGCAGGATATTTTTGAGAGTGCATTTCCCAAAAATCACAACTTGCTTGTGGTACTGGAAACAGCGCCCGAGGGCAAGGTGCAAAAGGCGCTGGAAGGATTTGAAAGTGTCACGCTTCCGCTGGAAAAGTATGACAGTGACACGGGTGAGCTCAGTGTTTATGAGCGTTATATCTATGAAATGCCTGCTCACAGTGTGCCCAAAACGATATTGCTTTCAGCAATACTTGGGGACAGTGATTATGCCGAAAAAATCTATTTTGCCGACGTGGAAACAGGTGTTATTATGATGCTGTATGACCGTCGCGGTTGTGATATAAGCGCTCCGATGCCGCAGCTGCTGGGTGGACTTTATAAGGAGAAAAAACACCTATTGTCATTGATCGACCTGCCGCAAATGAAACTAAACTTCGAAGAATAAAAAACCGCCCAAACGGGCGGTTTTTTTATAGATAAGATATGTAAGTTTCTATTTTCTCTGGATTTTCTTCACTTAGCACAAAGACACGGGCACCCATTTCATCTTCCTTATGGTAACTGTTGGTAGATGTGGTGGGGCAGTAGCAAAGCTTTATGCCGCCGTATTGGACCATGAAAGAGTTGATATGGTCGTGGCCGCAAACAACGGCTTTGATATCGCCTCGGTAGCGCATTACGTCGTAAAGCCCCGAATTGTGCGGACAGGCACAGACGTTTTCGTTTTTCTCTCCTGTATGTATCAGCGATTTGCGGTTGAGCCACGCGGTGTTGAATTCTTGCAAGGGAATATGAAAGACCATCAGTCCTGCTACTTTGTGATCGGCATATGCTTCCAGTTGCTCGGAGGTCTTTTCGTACCATGCGATCTGATCGTGATGGATATAATCGTAGGCTGTGCCGGGGCATCCGTTAATGGCACTGATTTTCTCTGAAAAAAGTTCTTGCTTATCCTGCTCACTGAGAAGATTGCCCGAATCAATGCCCCAAACGGCAAATCGGATATCGTCATTCATTGCATCAGAACAGTAGATTGGCAAAAGGTAGTTGCCGACGCCTGTGAGTTTCTCAGGTCCGCTTTTAGAAAGACAGTGCGGATACGAAGTATAAATCTCCATTTGCTGTGTCAGTGAGAGGGGATGTTCTTCTCTGTCATGATTTCCAAAAACGTGCATCCAATAGAGGTTTCGTTCTTCCAAACAATTTGCAATGCTGTCCAAAACCGTGCAAAAAGCGGCTTTGTCGGGCAGACGAATGTCGCCGTAACTGCGAACGTTGTCTCCTGCGAAAATGACAAGATCGGGATTTTCTTTGTCAAGTATGGTATGGATATACCCTTGTTGCTCTGCGCTCAAGCCGCCGATTTTGGCATGCAGGTCAGACATAACGACGATCTTGAATTTACCGTTTTTATTAAAACGAAGTTTGGTTTTGTTATCAAGTAATGTTTTCATTTTTCTTTCCTTATTGTAAGAGCCGAAATGGAGTGTCCATTTCGGCTCTTGTGAATTTTAAAGAGCGGTTTTGTAGTCTTCTACCAACATTACGTTGTCAATGTAAACCGGTTTACCTGCATCTGTTTCTTCAAGCGGCGAGAAGTAAAGGAAGTATCCTGTAATTACCGAGCCACTGTTGAGTGTGTTGGAGCCGCTTTTAAAGGTGTTTGTCGGGAAAGCAAACCATCCTTTAAATCCTTTTACGGAAGCGCTTCCGCCTTTGCCGAAGCAACCGTCACTACCCATGGTATAGGTGGTCCAAGTGTCACTGCCGTCGGCTAAATAATGGAATTGTGCGCCTGCTCCAAAGTCGTCGGTGCAGTAGCGCGTGGCTGTATCTGCGGCAAAAACACCCCAACTGGCTTTTCTGAAATCAATGTTGTTGGTTTCAAAGTCCATCCAGACCATCAGGTATTTGTTTTCACCCAAGACACCCTTTTCGTCCAGATACCAATTAACTCCGGCATTTTGTTTTCTGGCATCACTGTTCCATTCGGTGCGGCATACGGCGAGTGCTTTACTTTGATTGATACCTTTGTTTTCAACGATTTGAGCATAAATAGTGTCGTGACTGTTGATTTCTGCCGAATAGCCCGGATATCCAACAGAAAACTCGGTGGGAGTTTCAAAATCATATGGTGTGGCAGAGGGGAAGGGCTTTTCACCAATGCCTCTGTAGTCGCTTACCAACATAAAGTTGTCAAAGTATGCGTCTTTTCCTACCTGACCGGCATCATCGTTGATCGAGGTGAAGACCAAGATGCTGGTGATGACGTCACCGGGTTGCAAGGTTTCATCGGTAGTGAGATGGTGCATATTTTCGATGGGGAATGCCATCCATCCCTTGAATCCTTTAGATTTGTCATTTGCTACGGCGTTGCCAAAACATCCGTCGGTGCCTGTTTTCATTGTTGTCCAACTGTCAGCACCGTCTGCCTTCATATAATATTCGGTAATGGTGTCGTTGGCGTCGGTTTCATAGTGACCGCTGTAATCGTAATTTTTAACCAATCCGAAGCAAGCTTTACGTAAATCTACGTTGTTTGTTTCAAAGTCAACCCAAACGGCAAGATATTTATTGTCACCCAGTTTGCCGTAAGGAACGTCAAAGATAACCTGCGAGTTGCGCTTGAGTTGTGTGTCGCCTAATTCTTGGCGTGAAATGGCAAGTGCTTTGGAACCGTCTTTACCGACGTTGTTTTCTACGGTTGCCTTGATGGTGTGAATATCGTCTGTAGTAGAACTATGGTTGCCGGAGGCGATAATGTTGGGACTTTCACCCTCAAAATCAAAGGTGGTGCCACTTTTGATTTCCTTACAGTCTGAACCGCTGACGTCTACTCGTCCGCTGACGTAGGAAATGTAGGTCTCCACATTGGAGGGATCATTTTCATTTACCACGAAAACACGGGAACCAAGTTCGTTTTTATCATGATAACTGCAGGTGGATATGGTGGGGGAATAACTCAGTTTGATGCCGCCTACCTCTACCCAGAAACTGTTGGTGTGGTCGTGACCGGAAACGGTGGCTTTAATGTCGCCACGGGTGCGCATTGCCTCAAAAAGTCCGGAGTTATAGGCAGAGGCACAAACGTTTTCGTTTTTCACACCGCCGTGCGGCAGGTTGTTGCGGTTGATCCATCCGCTGTAGGTTTCCTGCAACGGAATATGGAATGCCATCATACCATACACTTTGTTGCCGACGTAATCTTCCAACTTCTTGGAAGTTTCTTCGTACCAATCGATTTGGTCGGAGTGAATATAATCATAAAGTGTTGAGTCGTATCCGCCGAAAGCAGTTTGACCATCGGGGAACAGAGCGGCTTGGTCTTCTGCGCTCAGATAGTTGCCGGAATCCAGACCCCATACGGCAAACTTGATATCTTTGGAATTTTCGTCGGAACTGTAAACGGGAACAACGTAGTTGCCAACGCCCGTAAGTTCTTTCACGGGGTCTTTGGAAAGGCAATATTCATAAGAAGAATAAATGTCCATCTGACCTTCTTTGTCAACGGGGGTGAGCTCGTGGTCGTGGTTGCCGAAAACGTGCATCCAATAGATGCCCTTTTCTTCCAGATAACCAACCATGGTGTCGAGCGCCGCGCGATGATCGGCTTCCGATTCATATAAATCGGTGCCCGAACCGCGCATATTATCTCCGGTAAAGATCACCAGATTTGGTTGCTCTCTGTCAATAACGGTTTTGATATATCCTTGCTGTTCGGCATTCAAACCGGATTTGGGAACGTGCATATCGGCAAATACCATAGTTTTAAACTCGCCGTTTGCATTAAAGCGAAGGTCTGCTTTGCTTGCAAGTAATTCCTCCAACTCTTGTTCTTCTTTGCCGGGAGTGGTGGGGGCGTTGGCGGCAGTGCCGACAATCTCTACACCCGTTGCCGACTTTACTGCCGCAGTAACCTGTACGTTTTTGCCAAGATCTGCTATTACGTCGGTAAAGGTGGCGGCAAAGGCAAGAGCATAGTCACCACTAAAACTGGAGATAACGTCTTTAACCATTTTATCAAGATAAACAAACTCTTGCTGCGCTGCAAAGTTGCCCTCTTGTTCACTGATCCAACTCAGACGAATGACAACTCTGGCGCCGCTGGCAGATTCACCTGCTGAGAGTGCTTCGTGAGCGAAGCTCTCAAACAACGGAGAGAATACAAATTTAGATGTGTGGACAAACTTACTGCGTCCTTCAAGTTTTACCGTTGTGAAAATATATCCATTAGCATCATATACAGGTAAATAACCGCTGTTAGTGCAGTCAAGTGCCACACAATCTTGGGCTATTTTGAGTTTGCCTGTATTATCTGTATGGCTGTCGACCACGGAAGCACCTTTGAGAGCAATCACATATTCTGCCTCCAAGGTTTTACCGTTTAAATCCAAGGTGATCTTCGGATTAACGCTGACGACTTGCGCAACTGTGTTATTTAACAGTTTGACCGTGTCTCCTGCTTTTGCGGCAGACAGAGCCGCCTCTAAGGTTGCATACTCGGTTTCATTGATGGCGGCGACGTTGGTGCTGATTGCCTGCGCAGGCAAAAAACTCATCAACATACAAACCAACAACATCAAACTGATACTGCGAATTGATTTTTTCATAAGTTCGCTCCTTCCGCTCAAATTCTTCTAATTTTAATTATAATGGTTATAAAATAAAGAAACAAGAGAAATATTGCTGTATTTTTTAACTTTTTTGCGCTTTTGCTCAAATAAAAAGAGTCGTTGCTTCATATATGATGAAACAACGACTGTTTTTTAGTATAAATTTGCTTACTTGACGATTGCTATTTTTATGTCTCCCGTGTCGGTGGTGATTTCGCATTTGCCACCACTTGCGCTTTGGGGGATAGAGATGCGGCCTGTGTCACTTTGTGCAGTGAATATTTTTTCACTTTTTAAACTTCCCGATACGTTGCCTGTATCAGTTTGAATGCTTATTTCTGCACTGTCGCATCTTTCGAGTGTGATATCGCCCGTGCTTCTCTTGATGGCGAAAATTTTCTTGGCAACAACGTTTTTTAAAGATATATCTCCCGTAGTGCCTTTGGACAGAAGGCTTTGGCAGGTGATGTTTTGCAGGGTTGCTTTGCCCGTCGAAACGGTAAGGTCAAGCATTTGGGCAGAAACGTTTTGGGTGCAGATATCACCGGTGCTTGTTTTGAGTTGAAGCAGAGCTTTAGAGTCGGCAAAGTTTGTTATATCACCGGTGTTGGTTGTGGCGATGATTTTTTGAAACGTAAAGTTTTTGGGAATTTCGATATCCCCTGTGGACGCCTTTATGTGCAGCGCATCATACGCTCCCTGCGGAATGGATACTTTGATTTGAGGCGTGGCAAAAAACAGACCGATGTGCTCATACCACTTTCTTGTGTCAACGGCTTTGATGGTAAGGGTGTCGTTTGTTACCGAAACCATATGCTGTACGTTTTCGCGTTCATAGCAAAGCACGGAATGCTTTTGGCTATCGGAGGGGATAAGTAAAATTTCTGCAGTGTCGACTTCAATAGAGATGCTTGTGTATGGTTTGACAATCTCATATCGGTTGGTTTGAAATTTGTTTTCTCCCAGTTTTGAAAAATCCCATCGATGCATCATCATTACACCTCCAAAAAGCATACAGCCAATCAAAACGAGAACGATTGCAACAATCAGCGCTATTTGAGTTTGTTTGCTCACGATATCTTCTCCTTTCTTTTAAGACGGTTTTTGATCCATAAAAAGAATTGCTTTGTCAGCCATACGGTGCCTTTGGTCAACAATTTACAAATATAAAATAAAAGAATTGCAAACCCTGCGCAGATAAAACTTGCGCCAATCAAGGCAATGCCGTTTAGGTAGAAGTTCTCGGCAATGTGGGCAACTCCGCCGATGATGCCGCCAAGGGCGCCGCCGCCCAACGCTACCACGGCGGACCATAAAGAAACGATGACGCTCCACAGTGATACGTATATTGCTATCACTACGGCAGATGCGGCAATCAACAAAGAAAGCCATATCGGCGAGCCGACTGCCAAAAGTATGATTTCCCATACCTTCAGTCGTCTTTTGGGTTTTGCGATATTGGAGAGGGGATGGTCTTGTTTTGCCTGCGAAATGATTTCATCGATATCTCCGATTTCTGAGATTGCTTTGTCTTCCGAAAACCCCTCTTCGATGCGGTCGTCGATCATTTCACTATAAAATGTCAGGCGTTCTTCTGTTTCATTTTGCGGCAGCCCTGTCAGCCTGCGGCGCAGCTCTGCAAGAAATTCTTGTTTATTCATTGTCTCCCTCCCTGGTTACAAATCGGTATATCGATAAAAGCTCGTTCCATTCTTCTTTAAAATCTTCAATACGCGCAAGTCCTTTGGCGGTGATGCGGTAATATTTGCGCAGTCTGCCGCCGTGTTCGGCGGTCCGTACCGTCAGCATATCCGCGTTTTCCAAACGCTTGAGAATAGTATATAAAGTTGATTCGGAAAGCTTGATATACGGCTCCAAGTCTTTGATGATTTTATAGCCGTAGGAGTCTTTGGGTTTGATGGCGGCCAACACGCATACGTCGAGCAGTCCGCGCTTTAACTGTATGTCCATACAATACCTCCTGTCGTGTAATACATCATATCACGAAGTATTGTTTTTGTCAATCGCTTCATTCGAAAATAGCTGCAAAAAAGTGCCGAAAACATAACGTTTTCGGCACTTTTTGGAGCGCTTGTCCGGAAAAGAACCGGGGGGCGTTCCGCTTATTTATTTTCCTTTCCGATTTCAAAGAATAAAGAAAAAAGAATAAAGAATAATGAACAATCAGAAGCGGCGAAGCCGTATCTTTTTTATTATTTCTTATTTATTCTCTATTCTTTCTTCTTTTAGACGAGTTTCTACTCGTCGCTTCTGGCACCCCGAAGAGGACTCTAACCTCCGACCTGCCGCTTAGGAGATACC
>JAZROO010000081.1:0-16438 GCA_045648705.1 Eubacteriales bacterium
CGACTGAGCTAAGGAGGAATATATAATTTTGGGTGTTAAATGCCCGAAAATCTTAATTCCATTAGTTATTATATACGACGAAAATCAAAATAGCAAGATTTTTTTGAAAAAAGATAAAAAATTTAAGGAATTTTAAAAAAATATTGATTTTTCGTTTTCTTTTTATTATAATTTATAAAATAGATTTATAGAGAATTAAAAGGGAGGAAAATATAATGGCTTATTATTTTGAGGAACAGTCACATACTTTTAGTGAATATTTGTTGGTACCCGGTTATTCTGATGAAAACTGCATCCCTGCCAACGCTAACTTGAAAACACCGTTGGTTAAATTTAAAAAGGGCGAAGAGCCTGCAATTACCATGAACATTCCGCTGATCAGTGCGATTATGCAATCTGTTTCGGACGACAGAATGGCAATCGAACTTGCTAAAGAAGGCGGCGTTGCATTTATTTACGGTTCACAAACTGTAGAAGACGAGGCGGCTATGGTTCGTCGCGTTAAGAATTATAAGAGAGGTTTTGTTTCTTCCGATTCCAATCTGCGCCCCGATCAGACTTTGGCAGACGTACTTGCGCTTAAAGAAGAAACAGGCCATTCCACCGTGGCAGTAACCGAAGACGGTACTTCCGGCGGCAAATTGGTCGGTATCGTAACGGGTCGTGACTATCGTGTCAGCAGAATGGACTTAAGCGAAAAGGTTGAAACCTTTATGACGCCTTTGTGTGATCTTGTTACAGCTCCCGAAGGCACCACCTTGAAAGAAGCAAACGACATTATTTGGGATAACAAACTCAATTCTTTGCCCATCGTAGATAAAAACGGCAGATTGGTTGCATTTGTATTCCGCAAAGACTATTCTTCCCATAAAGAAAATAAACTGGAGTTGTTGGATGCCAACAAGAGTTACGTAGTTGGTGCCGGTATCAACACCCGTGACTATGAAACCCGCGTTCCTGCATTGGTGGAAGCCGGTGCAGACGTTCTTTGCATTGACTCTTCCGAGGGCTTTTCCGCATGGCAAGCACAAACTCTCAAGTTCATCCGTGAAAAATACGGTGATACTGTAAAAGTTGGTGCAGGTAACGTTGTAGACAGAGAAGGCTTTAGATTTTTGGCTGAAGCAGGTGCTGACTTTATTAAAATCGGTATCGGCGGTGGATCTATTTGTATTACCCGTGAAACCAAGGGTATCGGCCGCGGACAAGCTACTTCTGTAATTGAAGTTGCCAAAGCAAGAGATGAATACTTTGAAGAGACCGGTATTTATATTCCGATTTGCTCTGACGGTGGTATTGTTCACGACTATCATATCACCTTGGCTCTTGCTATGGGCGCTGATTTCTGTATGCTTGGCAGATACTTCTCCCGTTTTGATGAAAGCCCGACAGAAAAGGTACTCATCAACGGCAGCTATATGAAAGAGTATTGGGGCGAAGGCTCTGCTCGTGCTCGTAACTGGCAACGCTATGATATGGGCGGCGACAAAAAGCTTTCTTTCGTTGAAGGTGTAGACAGTTACGTTCCCTATGCAGGTTCAATTCACGACAACTTGCCTGTTACCCTTGCAAAGATTCGTTCCACTATGTGTAACTGCGGTGCACTGAGCATTCCTGAATTCCAACAGAAAGCAAGACTTACACTCGTATCCAGTGTATCCATTGTTGAGGGCGGCGCCCACGACGTTCTGTTGAAGGATCAGACACCCAATAAGTAAAACCGTTATCAAAAAGCCTTGCGTGGCAAGGCTTTTTGCAATTTAAGAAAGAGATAAATATGGACAACAAGAGAAGTAGTTTTACAGGAAAATTAGGATTTGTACTGGCGGCGGCAGGCAGCGCTGTGGGACTTGGTAATTTATGGAGATTTCCTTACCTTGCAGCAAAGTACGGCGGCGGTATCTTTTTGCTGGTATATATTGTTTTGGCAGTTACCTTCGGCTTTGCTTTGATGATGGCAGAAGTTGCCATCGGCAGAAAAACAGGACTGTCCGCCATTGGCGCTTATCAAAAACTGGATAAACGGTTTGGCTTTGTCGGCTATCTCGGAGCGTTGGTGCCCATTATCATTTTGCCCTATTACTCGGTCATTGGCGGATGGGTAACCAAGTATCTTGCTATGTTTGCAGGCGGCTATATGTCAAACGTTGCCGACCCGAAGTATTTTGATTTGTTTATCAGCAAAAATGCCCAACCGATTTGGTGGTTTTTGATCTTTATGGGGCTGACGGCGCTGATTGTATTATTCGGTGTAGAAAAGGGCGTTGAAAAAGTCAGCAAGGTTATGATGCCTGTTTTGGTTGTGCTGTCGCTTGGAATTGCGATTTACGTTATTTGTCAACCGGGCGCCTGGGAAGGTGTTGTGTACTACCTCAAACCCGATTTTTCCAAGTTTTCCATTACTACCGTAGTGGCGGCAATGGGGCAGTTGTTTTATTCCATGAGTTTGGCAATGGGCATTATGATCACCTACGGTTCATATATGAAACAGGATGTCCATCTTGAAAAAAGCGTACGTCAGATCGAAGTGTTTGATACAGGGATTGCCTTTACTGCCGGTTTGATGATCGTTCCTGCTGTATTTATCTTTTCGGGCGGAGACCCTGCGGCACTTAATAAAGGACCAAGCCTGATGTTTGTAACATTGCCGCAGGTATTTAACAGTATGCCTGCAGGCAATATCATCGGCACGGCTTTCTTCTTGTTGGTATTATTTGCGGCACTGACTTCTTCCATCTCCTTGATGGAAACCATCGTTTCCATTTTGCAAGATAAGTTTAAATGGAACAGAAAAGTTTCTTGTTTGGCTGTATTTTTGCTTTGCATAGCACTTGGTCTGCTTTCTTGTCTTGGATACAGCGGTTGGTCTTCCGTTAAAATTATCGGACTGCAATTTTTGGACTTCTTTGATTTTATCAGTAATTCTGTTTGTATGCCGATAGTGGCATTACTGACAAGTATTTTTGTCGGTTACTTCTTAAAACCTCAAAAACTGATTGAGGAAGTTGAGAAAAACGGTCAATTTAAAGGCAAGGGCTTGTTTGTTGTTGTAATCAAATATATTGCCCCTGTTTGTCTGGTTGCTATTTTCGTTTTCTCTGTTATGGAAGTTTTTGGATTTATAACTGTATGAGTACGCTCGAAACGGTTTACAATAGCATACAGCAGTTGCTTAAAACCAAGCAAGATGCCCCTGTCATCATTGCGATTGACGGACGGTGCGGCAGCGGCAAAACCACATTGGCGCACTCGCTTGCGGAGCACTTTGGTTGCCCTGTGGTGCAGATGGACGACTTTTTTCTGCGTCCTGAGCAACGCACTGAGCAACGACTTGCCAAAGCGGGAGAGAACATTGACCACGAACGCTTTTTAAGTGAGGTGTTGATTCCTTTGAGAGAAGGGAAATCGGCACGGTTTTGCCCGTTTGATTGTTCACTCGGCAAGTTGGGCGCACCCAAAGAGGTGAAAGGAAACCTTGTGATCGTGGAAGGGTCATACAGTTGTCACAAAAACCTGTGGAATCTGTATGATCTGCGCATTTTCAACGATATAGATCCAAGTGAACAGATGCGGCGCATCCTTTTACGTGAGGGAAAAGAAGCAGCATCTATGTTTGAAAAGCGCTGGATTCCGCTGGAGGAAAAATATTTTACGGAATTTGATATTCGCCAAAGATGCGATATCGTTTTATTAGGATGATAATATGAGTGAGAATGTAACGTTTAAAGATTTGGGACTGAGCGAAGAAATGCTTTCTGCGCTGGAAAACAAGGGATATGCTTACCCGACCACCGTTCAAAAGTTGGCAATCCCTGAGTTTATGGCGTGGAAAGACGTTGTGGCAAAAGCACCCACAGGTACAGGCAAAACCTTCGCTTTCGGCATACCGATGATCGAGCATATTGATGCCGACTGTGCTGAGATTCAGGGGCTAGTATTGGCACCTACCAGAGAACTTGCAATGCAAATCGGTGAGGAACTCAGAGGTCTTTTGACTTACTATAAAGGTATTCGGGTAGCGGTATTGTACGGCGGTGCCGGTATGGGCGGTCAGATTCGTCAACTGGAAAAGAAACCGCAAATCATCGTGGCAACACCGGGGCGTCTGATGGACCATCACAAGCGCCGCAATTTGCGCTTTGATAAAATTCAGACAGTGGTACTCGACGAGGCGGACAGAATGCTTGATATGGGCTTTTATAAGGATGTGACCCGTATTATAGATATGGTGAAAAACCGCAGAAACTTAGGACTGTTTTCCGCCACCATCAGTCAGGAAGTAATGAACGTATCCTGGAAGTATCAGCGTGACGAAGTGGAAATCACCGTACAACCGCAATGCAAAGACAGACCTGATATCGATCAGTATTCTGTGACAGTTCCACCGCTTAAAAAAATAGAATCGGCTTTGACAATGGTGGCCGCAGGCGCATTTGAGAGAATTATTATATTTTGCAACACTAAGGTAATGTGCCAACGCTTGAGTGATGAACTTCGCGCAGGTGGGGTCAACTGTGAGTGTCTGCACGGAGATATTCCGCAAAGTAAGCGTGAAAGAACCATGCAAAAATACCGCGACGGAAAGCTTACGGTATTGGTGGCAACCGACGTGGCATCGCGCGGTATTGACGTTGAGGACGTTGACTGCGTTTTGAATTTTGATATCCCCGAGGAAACCGAGTACTTCATTCACCGCATCGGCAGAACGGGCAGAGCGGGAAAGAAAGGCGTCGTTTTCACGATGGTTGCCAATTTTGCCGAGAAAACGAAACTCGAAGATATAGTTAAATATACTAAATACGATATAAAACCTCTTGTCTTGGGAGAGGATGGGGTGCTCAGGGAGGCTCCCAAAGAGGAAAAGCCTGCCGCACCCGTACAAAAGAATCGTCGATTAAGAAGACGATAGAGTGAATAAAGGTGATATAATGACGAAAATTGATATTTTTTCCGGCTTTTTAGGTGCAGGAAAAACCACTTTGATTCAAAAACTGATTAAAGAAGCATATGTCGGTGAGCAACTTGTGTTGATTGAAAACGAGTTTGGTGAAATCGGCATTGACGGCGGATTTTTGAAAGACAGCGGCATTGAAATCAAGGAAATGAATTCGGGATGCATTTGCTGCTCTTTGGTAGGGGACTTTACCGAGGCACTCTCTGAGGTGTTGGAGAAATTTGCGCCTGACAGAGTGGTGATTGAGCCCAGCGGTGTCGGCAAACTCAGTGACGTTGTGAATGCCGTTAAAGAAGCACTTGGCGAAAAGGCTTGTCTGGGTGCGGTTGTTACCGTGGCAGATGCCGCCAAATGCAAGATATATGAAAAAAACTTCGGTGAGTTTTATAATGACCAGCTTGAAAATGCTAATGCAATTATTCTCAGCCGTACACAAAACGTTGACGAGAACAAATTGCAACAGGTAGTGAAAATCGTGCGTGAGCATAACAAAACTGCCGCTTTGATTACAACACCGTGGGACGCGCTTGACGGCAGACACCTTTTGGAAGAATTTTCCCATCAGGACGAACTGGAGCATCAACTAAAAGAAATGCTTGACCACCACGAGCATGGGGAGCATTGTTCCTGCGGTTGTCACGAGCATCACCATCATGAGCATCATCATGAGCACCATCATGAACACCATCATGAACACGATGAAAACTGCACTTGCGGATGCCATGAGCATCATCACGAACACCATCATGAACATGACGAACACTGTTCTTGTGGCTGTCACGACCATCATCACCATCATGCAGACGACGTTTTTGTCAGTTTCGGCAAGGAAACAGTGAAAAAATACACCACTGCCCAAATAGAAATGGCAATGGACGCGTTGCTTGATGAGAGCAAATACGGTCAGGTATTGCGCGCCAAAGGAATGGTGGCAGGTGAGTCGGACGAGTGGATTTATTTTGACTACGTGCCGGGAGAAAGTTTTGTCCGTGGCGGTACCGCACAGACTATAGGAAAAATCTGCGTAATCGGCAGAGATTTAAATGAATCGGCGCTGTGCACATTGTTTGGAATTGAGGTATAAAATATGAGGGAAGTTCCCGTATATATATTTGCCGGATTCTTGGATGCCGGAAAAAGCTCTTTTGTTCAAAGTACACTGGAAGACGAGCGCTTTAACGACGGTGAAAAAACTTTGGTGCTGACCTGCGAACAAGGAGAAACTCAGTTGAACCGCGCCAAGTTTTCAAGCCAAAACGTCTTTGAGGAAATTATTGAGGAACCTGAGGATCTAAGTGTATTTTTGCTTTCCTCTTTGGAGAAAAAATACGGCATAGAGCGCGTAATCGTTGAATATAACGGTATGTGGCCGCTTGGCATTTTGTTTGAAAACCTGCCGCCCAACTGGGAAGTGTATCAACAATATACTTTTATAGATGCAACTACATTTTTAATTTATAACAACAATATTCGGCAGCAAACAGTGGATAAAATTCAAACTGCTGAAATGATAGTATTCAATCGCGTTACCGAAGAAACCGAAATTTTGCAATTTCACCGTTTGATTCGTGCACTCAACCGCCGATGTGAGATTCTTTATGAATATACTGACGGCAGAGTGGAGCCGGATACCTTTGAAGACCCGTTACCTTTTGACGTAAATGCCTCCTTAATCGAAATTGAAGATGAGGACTATGCCGTTTGGTACCGTGAAGTCAGTGAACAGCCTGAACTGTATGACGGTAAGGTGTTTAAGATCAAAGGAATGATCATAAACGGTGCCGCAGAGATTCCGAAAGGCAGTTTTATTTGCGGCAGACAGGTGATGACCTGTTGTGTCGAAGATATGCAGTTTGCAGGCTTTATGTGCGAATATAAAGGGGCGGACAATCTGCAAAGTCAGCGTTGGGCATACGTGACGGCAACGCTTAAGTTTAAATATCATACAGTTTACGGGCAAAAAGGTCCGGTTCTTTGCGTAAAGGAAGTTGCCTTTACATCACAACCCGAGCAACCCATTGCCACGTTTTATTAAAAGGAGAAACCATATGCACGGATTTGTTTGGGCAGAGGGATACAGCACGCCTCTGTCACTCAGAGAAACGCAAAAAGCAATCAAATTTGTTAAAGATACTTTTCAAGGGGAACTTGCAAGAGCATTGCATCTGGAGCGTATCAGCGCTCCGCTCTTTGTGCCTCGCGCCAGTGGTATCAATGACGACCTTAACGGTGTGGAGCGCAAGGTAGAATTTGATATTAAAGCTTGCGGCACACAGGCGGAAATCGTGCAGTCTCTTGCCAAATGGAAGCGTATGGCACTGCACCGCTACGGCTTTACCGCAGGAGAGGGATTGTACACCGATATGTGTGCCATTCGTCGCGATGATGATATGGACAACGTTCATTCCATCTACGTTGACCAATGGGACTGGGAAAAGGTGATCACCCCCGAGCAACGCAATCGTTTCTTTTTGGAAGATATTGTAACGAAAATTGCATCAGCTTTGTGGGAAACCAAAAAGAAGGTCAGTGAACGGTATCCCGAACTGTGCGGTCAGATTGAAAAAGACGTGTTCTTTATCACATCGGAAAAGTTGCTTCAGATGTATCCCCATCTGACTGCCAAAGAGCGTGAATATGCTATTGTAAAAGAAAAGAAAACCGTATTTATCGAGCAAATCGGTGCGGTGCTTTCCGACGGTAAAAAGCACGACGGCAGAGCGCCTGACTATGATGATTGGTCGCTCAACGGTGATTTTTTGGTGTGGAACGAAGTTATGGAGCAACCCATCGAACTGTCCAGTATGGGTATTCGCGTAGATGCCGCCACCCTGAAAGAGCAACTGAAACAGTGCGATGCTACCGAGAGAGAAAAATATGCTTATCATCAAGGCATTTTGAACGAAACATTACCGCTGACAGTAGGTGGCGGTATCGGTCAGTCAAGACTTTGCCTTGTGTTGTTGGAAAAATTACATATTGGTGAGGTACAGGCATCGATCTGGAGTGACGAGATCTTAAAGGAGGCCGCCGCACACGGTGTGGCTTTACTGTAAATGAGAGAGTATCTGGAAAGAAGCGCCCGTTTGATTGGTGAAGAGGCGCTTGACTGTCTTGAAAATAAAAAAGTGGCGGTGTTTGGTATCGGCGGTGTCGGTTCCTATGCGGCAGAGGCTTTGGCAAGAGGCGGCATTGGGAATCTAACGTTGATAGACAGTGATACCGTAGCCCTCAGCAATCTCAATCGTCAACTGTTTGCCACTGCCGATGCGGTCGGCAAATCAAAGGTTGAGGTAGCTGCGGCGCGTCTTGCGGTTGCGGCACCGGGAGTTAAGGTAGAAACAAAGCAGATGTTCTTTACCCCCGAAAGTGAGTTTGACGTTTCAGCGTTTGATTACGTGCTTGACTGCATTGACTCGGTCAGCGGTAAAATCGAACTGGCGGTGCGCTGTCAACAAGCATCGGTACCGCTCATCAGTGCTATGGGCGCGGGCAACAAATTGGATGCCGCCGCATTTGAGGTGGCGGATTTGTTCAAAACCAGTGTTTGCCCCTTGGCGAAGGTGATGCGCTATGAACTTAAAAGGCGCGGCATCAAGCATTTAAAGGTGGTTTATTCCAAAGAAGAACCAATTAAATTGGCGCCTGAGGGCAATCAGCGCAGAGCAACACCCGGCAGTATGTCCTACGTCCCCGGTGTGATGGGGATGATTATGGCAGGTCAAGTAATCAAAGACTTAATTAAATGATAAAAAGCGGAGATTTTTCTCCGCTTTTTCAGCGTGTCAAAGAACCCTCTTTGACACGCTGGCAGACCGTCAAAAAGGAAGTTGCATTTCGCCGATGCGGTCTCGTCGGCGTACGTGGGTACGGTAGAGGGCGTAGCGGCGGAAAACAGAGAAAACCCTTGCGTTGCAAGGGTTCAAAAAAGTAAAACAACTGTAAATATCAGATAATAAATTTGAGTTTGTGATTTCTGTGAGCACAAACTTATTTCTCTTATATTTATTTCTTCTCTGTGGTGAAACGACTTTTTGGCAGTCTGAGAAAGCGGAGAAAATTCTCCGCTTTTTTATAAGCAAGTGTTGACAAAGAGGACAAAGAGGTGTAAACTAATTTTAGCACTCACACTTAGAGAGTGCTAAAATTTAAAAGAGGTTAGTTCTATGGCAAAGAAACAGTTTAAAGCACAAAGCAAACGATTGCTGGAAATGATGATCAACTCTATTTATTCTCAAAAGGAGATTTTTCTCAGAGAGTTGATTTCCAACGCAAGTGACGCGATTGATAAAAGTTATTACCACGCTTTGCAAAATGAAAATATTTCATTTAATAAAGAAGATTTTTATATTCGTCTGAGTGCGGACAAAAATGCCCGTACACTCACCATTGAGGATACCGGTATCGGTATGAGTGAGGCGGAACTGGAAAAGAATCTCGGTACCATTGCCGAGAGCGGCTCTCTGAAATTCCGCAAAGAAAACGACACAGAGGAGGGCGTGGACATTATCGGCCAATTCGGTGTCGGCTTTTATTTGGCATTTATGGTGGCGGATGAAGTCAGTGTGCTTTCCAAACGCGCAGGGGAAGCGGCATATCTGTGGACTTCTAAAGGTGCTGACGGTTATACCATCACACCTGCCGAAAAGGACGAGGTTGGTACGATCATTACCCTGCATATCAAAGAGGATGCAGGGGAGGAAGATTATTCTCAGTTCTTAGACTGCTACCGTCTGCAAGGCTTGGTGCACAAGTATTCCGATTTTATTAAGTATCCCATTAAGATGCTTTGTGAGGAAAGTTCTTTAAAAGAGGGCACCGAAAGCGAGTATGAAACCGTTTTGGTAGATAAGACCCTCAATTCCATGGTGCCCATCTGGCGCAAAAACAAAAACGAACTGAAGGCAGAGGATTACGAGCGTTTTTATCAAGACCAACGCTACGGTTGGGACAAACCGCTCAAATATATTCACACAGGTGTTGACGGTGAGTTTTCCTACACCGCGCTGATGTACGTTCCGTCAAGCGCTC
This sequence comes from Eubacteriales bacterium, assembly GCA_045648705.1. Lineage (GTDB taxonomy): Bacteria > Bacillota > Clostridia > Oscillospirales > QAKW01 > Firm-08. Next base: position 9,986 of record JAZROO010000081.1, read on the forward strand.
CCTTTAATTATTATTCTAAGGATTTTGAAAAGGGATTGGCACTGTATTCAAATGGTGTGCTGATCATGGAAAAATGCGCCGATTTACTGCCCGACTATTTTGGCTTTGTGCAGGGATTGGTGGATAGCAGTGACGTTTCACTCAACATTTCTCGCGAAATTCTGCAACAGGACAGAACACTCAAACTCATTGCCGCCAACATCCAAAAGAAAATCAAAAAAGAACTGGAAAACTTCCTTAAAAACGACCGTGAAGGATATGAAAAATTCTTTGAAGCTTTTGGCAGACAACTGAAGTACGGACTCTACGAAATGTGGGGACAAAATAAGGAAGTACTCAAAGATTTACTGCTCTTTTATTCCGGTAAACGCGAAAAGATGATCACCCTTAAAGAATACGTTGACGCTATGAAAGAGGACGACAAGGTAATTTATTACGCGACCGGTGAAAGCGTTGCCCGTATCGGCAAATTGCCGCAGACGGAAAGCGTGATGGGTGAGGGGCACGACGTGCTGTTCTTTACCGAAGACGTAGATGAATTTGCTATTAAGGTATTGGGTGAGTACGCGGGCAAGAGTTTTCAAAACGTTGCCGCTGTGGAGGCACAGGCAGATGATACCGACCAGACACCCTTTAAAGCGGTGATTGATTTTGTTAAAGAAACGCTTGGGGATAAGGTAAACGACGTGCGCATCAGTGGTAAACTGCAAAACCATCCTGTGTGTCTGCGCTCGATGGGTGAGATGAGCATCGAGATGGAAAAAACACTGGCGGATATGCCGCAAGGTGCCGCTCCCAAGGCGCAAAAGATGCTGGAGATTAATGCCGCGCACGACATTCTTAAAACCCTTGAAAATTCGCTTGCGGACAAAGAGAAGGCTGCCGCGATTGTCAGAGTTCTCTATACGCAGGCAATGCTTATAGAGGGACTGGAGCCCGAAGATCCTGTCGGATACGCCAACGATGTGTGCAGTTTGCTTAAATAAATCAAAAAAACGGCTATTTTCGTCAAAACACCGCAATATACGTCAGCATTATTGCGGTGTTTTTTTCTTATCTAAGACAAAAACGTAGGAATACTGACGTATTCCGATTTCTATGGAGCAGTGCCCTTTAAAAATGCCGTTTTTTACTTGCGAAAATTTGTGTAATATTATATGATTATATTGAGGTATAATTATGGAGATAGAATATATTAAAAGTAATCGAAAAACACTCGCGCTTGAAATCACAAAAGATTTGCGCATTTTGGTGCGAATGCCGCGCACCTGTTCGATGAAACGGGCAGAACAGTTTGTTCGTGATCACGAAGATTGGCTGACGCGCCATTTCAGCAGACAACAACAGCGTGTTTCAAAATATGATTTAAATGAGGAACAGATTAAAAAACTTCGTCTGCGTGCCAAAGAGGTGATACCAAAGCGGGTGGCATATTATGCAAAACTTACGGGACTGATGCCGTCGGCAGTGCATATTACAAGCGCAAAAACGCGTTTTGGAAGTTGCTCGGGCAAGAATTCGCTGAATTTTTCACTGTATTTAATGCTCTATTCCGAGGGTGCGATAGATTACGTGGTGTTGCATGAAATTTGCCATATTGCTTATAAAAATCACAGCAAACAGTTTTATGAGATGATTGGGCGGTATATGCCGGAGTATCGGACGTATATAGCCGAACTAAAAATCTGAAGGGGAGAAACTATATGAATATTTGCGTTTACGGTGCGGCAAGTAATGAAATTGATGCCGCTTATCTTGAACAAGGCCAAGAACTTGGCAGACTCATCGGTGCGGGCGGACATCGTTTGGTGTTCGGCGGCGGACAAACGGGAATGATGGGGGCGGTTGCCAGAGGTGTGAAGGAAACAGGTGGCAGAATACTTGGCGTTGCCCCTAAATTTTTTGATAAACCGGGCGTACTATATGAGGGATGCGATGAGTTTGTCTTTACCGAAACCATGCGTGAGCGCAAAGCCAAAATGGAAGAGGAAAGCGATGCTTTTGTGATGAGCCCCGGAGGGCTTGGTACGTGGGAGGAATTTTTTGAGATGATCACCCTGCGCCAACTTGCCCGTCACCAAAAGCCGATTATTATATTAAACATTAACGGTTACTATGACCCGTTGATTGCGCTGATGGAACATGCTATCAAGGGAAAATTTTTGGAAGAAAAAGCAAGAGAATACTATCTGGTTGCCAAAACGGCAAAAGAGGTTATGCAACTGATTTAGCAAAAAAACAATGACCATACCCAAAGGTATGGTCATTGTTTTATTTTTTAAACTTTTCGTAAATAGAATTGGTTTTATCGATCATAGAGCGTGGCATAGAACGAAGCTTGGCGCTGGCGGCACTCCAATCTGCTACCAGCTCAAACATACTGTCACCCTTGGCTTCTTTGCGCAGGAGCAGTCCGCGCTCCATTTTATCATAAAGATATTCATAACGGTGGTATGCCTTTTCGACTGCTTCTTTCCAGGATATGTAAATCTCGTTTTGCGCCGCCACTCCGATGCGGTGTACCGTATCCAAATGGTCACACGCCCAAACGAGTTTTTGCGCCATAGAGGTCGCGTTTTCTTCGATGAGCAGTCCGTTTTGACCGTCGACAATTCCCTCAGCAGCACCGCTTTTTTCTACAATGATGCTGGCAAGCTGACAAGCCGCCGCTTCTCTGACGACCAGACCGTTGGTATCATACGTAGAGGGGAACAAAAACAGATCGGCAAGAGAGAAAAAGTCACGCAGTCGTTCGCGGTCGCTGATACTGCCGAAAAATCGGCAATGGTCTTGCAATCCAAGTTCATCAACGTAGGACTGCATCTCTTCTCTGTCAGTACCGTCACCAATAACAAAAAACCGAAAATCACGGCCAAGTTTTTTCAGTGCACTTAGGGCATCGAGCGTAATTCGGATGTTTTTGTACCACTGCAGTCTGCCAATAAACAAAAATACGGGCACGTCATCCTGTAAAGCAAGTTCACTTCTCAGCGCTTGGATACGTTCGTCACTGACCTTTTCTTTCGGGAAGTCAACACCGTTTTCCATTAACACCGTTTCGCCTTGATAGCCAAGGTTTCTAAGGCTTTGCGCCGCTCCTTCGCTTACCACCCAGATCTCATCTGCAACCGAAATATTGTTGGTGAGCAATTTCATTGCAATGTTTTGCATAGATTCGGAGGCAATGGTGGTGGCAATCTCAATATCAAATTTCGTGTGATAGGTAAGAACGTATGGAGCATTCACCCGTTCCCTGAGCGTTCTTGCCAAAAGGCTTGAAGCAAAGGGACAATGGGAATGAAGAATATCAAACTGCTGTTTTTCCAAACTGTGAAGGATTCTTGAATTAAAAGGATTGCCGGTGCGATAGCGAAGCACCTTGGTGGTGTTGATGCTGGGGTAGCGCAGTACGGGAAAAATGTAGTCATCCGTGGTGTTAGGATAGTTAGGAGTGACAACGGTACTTTTACCGTAAAACTCTTGAATAATGTTGGCATAATTGATTACGGCATTGGATACACCGTCTATCACCGGGGGAAACGAGTCGTTCAACAGACATACATTCAGTTCCATACGCTACACCTCCTTTTTCTCTGGCAGCTTAAAAAATTATATCAAAAATGGGTGAATTATTCAACTGTTTTAAAGCATTTTTAATATTTCGTTGCTGATTGCCTGACCGTAAATGGAAAATCCAAGATCGTTGGGATGAAGGTAGTCGGGCACAAAAAAGTCTGTATGACGGGGGAAGAAAGAAAGACCGTCAACGACCGTCACTTGCTCAAATTGCGCAAAAACGCGGTGTAAAATATCCATCGCATCAAGGAAAGTGTAGTCTTTTTCTTGGATGAGCTCATCAATCGGTTTGTCTCCGCGATAGATGGGAGTGATGGCAAGAATGGGGGTATCGGGATAAGTGGCAGTTAGTTTTTGCATATATGTGCGCACTTGGGTTTCGTATTCCTTGGCTGTTGCGATGCAGGAAAAGTCGTTGGTGCCGTAGGCAAGGGTAATTAAATCGGGTTGCCAGTCGGGCGCACCGTTTAAACTTTCTTCAAAAAATTGGTAACCGCCGATGCCTTGGTTGAGCACTTCGGCATTTAAGAAGCGTGCCATACAGCTTACATATGTCATAGAAGGGTGAACAGCGGTGTAACCTTGTGTGATAGAATCACCAATGGATAAAATGCGCAGACCCTTTTCTACGGGAAACAGAGAGGCACCATCATCAATTTCAAGATGGCGCAGTACAGTGGCGGTGCTCCAAGGTAAATATACGGTGATGCGATGCTCTCCTGCAGGTAAGTTAAAGGAAACGGTGCGGCAAGTATCAACTTCGACGGGTACGCTATCAATCAAAACATCGTCAACCAACAAATCAAAGGCACCGTGTGTCAGGCTGGTAGCGGACGAAAGCTCTGCTTCAAAAGAAAGGTGGTCGGTATCACTATAAAAATCTAAAATAATACTTGAGGAACTATTGCATCTGAGGCCAAATTTGTCCTGCTTTTGCGCATAGTTCTCTTTTTGTTCTTCGGTAAAGCGGGCAAAACGGATTTCGCCTTCTTCGGTAATGGCGGTGTATAATGCACCGTGTACTAAATCTAAAATGTCGTGGGGCTGAATGTTCATAAAATTTCTCCTTTGGGTGCTTTAAAGCGAATGGCTTTATGTTTAATTTCAATATCCAGCGCATCGACCGAGAAAATCTCTCCGTCCATACTTACGCGAAACGGGCTGTCCTTTTCCAGTCGAATGTGGTTTCCTCTTTGAAAATGATATAAATGGCGGTATTTTTCTTTGCCGAGCAGGGTTCCTTTTTTATAGTCACCGATCAGGCGCAAAAAGGAGGTGCGCGGCAGGGGATAGATGGTCATAATATCTGCCAGTCCGTCATCCAATACTGCCTCGGAGGCGGCGCAAAACCCGCCGCCGTAATACTTGCCGTTGGCAACATATGTTAATACAAATGGGTCGTTAAACTGTGTGCCGTCGGGATAAGTGATGCGCAGTTGCTCTTTGGGAAATTTAAAAAATTCAAATACTACGCCAAGTGTATAAGCAAGGGAGTGATTCATAAAGGGTCCGCGCAACTTGTCCACTCGGGTGACGACGCTTTCATCAAACCCGATGTTGAGAACGTTGATGCATATGTAATCATTGGCTTTGATCAGATCGATCTGATGCACCTGTCCGTCGGTGATGTGGTCAAGTTTCATAAAGGCATCCTTGCCACCGAAGTTGCGCACAAAGTCATTGCCGGTGCCAAGCGGAATGGCACTGAGAATGGCATTGTCAAATCCGTAAAGTGCCTGTGCCATCTGACGAATGGTACCGTCACCGCCACCGGCATAAATGCAGATTTCTTTGTTTTCAAGGCAAGCGGAACGTGCTTTGTCTTCTGCGTCCTTGCCTGAAACCGAAAAATAGATCTCGTAGTCAAGACCGTCACATTTTTCTTTGATTTTTGCAAGGAGATTATCGCGCACTTTGCCTTCGGGCAAGGCACGAGGGTTGAAGATAAACAGATGCTTCATTTGTAAGACTCCTTAAATTTTTTAATATCCGTGGTCGACGTGTTGCCAGGCGCCGCCGTCTTTTCTGACCAGTATCCAGTTCCATTTTTCATAGGTGGAGTTTGGGTTTAAAGAACCGTCACCACCCGAGGCATCCACGTCAAAAGAGGACAACAAAACGATGACTTCGTCGGCACCGTTTCTCTCTGCCCAGTCCTGATGGTCCTTGGAAACTTTATCACCGGCATAGTAAATTTCCCTAAGGGTACAGCCGTTCCAATCACGTTTAAATTCTTTTTTGATGGTATCAATGGCTAAGGCAATTTCTTGCTCGGAATACAGCTTTGAGTCTACACTTTTTGTTTTTGTATCCCTCACTTTTCCGCCGCAAGCCGATAAACTAAGAACAAAAATCAGGCAAAGTGCAATGCTTACAATTTTTTTCATAAGTTATTACCCTCCAATTTATCTTTTGGATGCGCGAAACCGATATAGTCCGATAACGGCGGAGGTGATGGCAATTGCTTCATTTAAAACGCCGCCCCACACCGTGTAATAAACATTATATAAAAGCACCATTGAGGAGGTGAGAAGAATGCTTTTTCTTAAATTTTGCATATTGGGGAAATACAAAAACACTGTGTTGAGCGCCAAAGCAACCACGATCAGCAACGACATGATGCCCTGCCAGGAGAACGCTCCCATCACCGCCATCACACCTGCAAGCAGATACGGCCAGAATTTATGGGAAAAAATTTTAACGTCTTTTTTGTAGATGATAAAATTTCTTAAAATACATACGATGTTGAGAAGCATTCCCGACCACGCACCGAGCAGTGCATAACTGATACATATGCTCAGCGTTGCCAACGTCTGCACCACCAGGAGTTTTTTGTGCTCTTTAAATTGATATGAGGCAAAGGTCAAAAGCGCAGCG
>JAZROO010000082.1:0-19981 GCA_045648705.1 Eubacteriales bacterium
ACCTCGTAACCATCAATGGTTACCGCACGCACCTTATCATTGGCAGTTGCCGCTGATATAAATCCAATCGCATTTTTATTCTGTGCCACAGCAGACAGCATAACCGCGCCAGAGTTCGTCACATTAGCTTCATCTGATATATCATCTCTTCCCTCTTGCATAATGCTCAATCCCGTCACAAACATCTCGCGTGTTCCTGAGCCTTCTTCGCGACTAAAAAGAGCAATTTTATCCATATCATAGTTGCATCCTGCCAATAGCAGAATAACAAGACAAAGCAAAATCGTAAGTTTTTTCACAAAATCACCTCTTTCGTATTTTGCCTTTTGACAATCAAAACATACATTTCATTATTAAATTTAATTACCAAAATAATTTTTAAAAAGAAATAAAAAAACCGACCCTATAGGGTCGGTTTATATTTGGCGGAGAGAGAGGGATTCGAACCCTCGAGACGCTATCAACGCCTACACGATTTCCAATCGTGCGCCTTCGGCCATCTCAGCCATCTCTCCATTGCAAAATGCTCAATTAGTATATATGATTTTTTTAAAAAAGTCAAGCCATTTTGTTAAAAAATTGAATTATCTGCAATCTTTTTGTTTTATTGGTTATATTGATTTGATTTCAAAAACAAAATATGTTATGATAACTTAAACAAGTTATTGTCATACAAAAGAAAGGCACACAACATGAAAGATTACGGACACTTTTCCAAAAACGATTATATCATCACTCAACGCGATACTCCGCGCCATTGGTATAATTATTTATTTAATGATAAATATATTACATCTGTATCACAAGTGGGCGCAGGTAAAAGTTTTGTCCGCAACGATGACGGCCAATGCATAGAATTCATCAAAGACCGAGCCGTTTATATTGTCGAGGACAATCGTTTTTGGCAAGCAAACGCTTTACCCGTAGAGTCCTCTGTTCAGCACTATCAATGCACCCACTCCATTGGCTACACAGACATCACCTTAGCACAAAACCGCGTAAAGTCAGTTTGCAGATTCTTTGTTTCCAATGACGGAAATCGCGAATTCCTGCTTGTTACCGTAAAAAACGAATCACATAGCACCAAACAGTTAAAAGTCATTCCCTACGTTGCCATTCACAACAACGGCAACGACGCGCTTTCTTCAGCCTTTCACGATGAGAAAAACTGCGTAATTGTTCAAAATTTAACCACTCATACAACCGCCTATCTTATGTCTGATACCATCACAACAGGCTTTGATACGCGCCATTCTGCCTTCATTGGTACTTACGGCAATAAAATCATGCCAAAATCTTTGCTTGAAAACAAGGGTTGTTCTAATTCTGATTGCATAGAAGAGCAAAGTTGTATGGTGCTTGAAAACTCAATCACCTTGGCACCCTCTGAAAGCAAAACATTTTACTTTACCATCGGCATAGAAAACGAAGAAAGTTCAATTCCACAGTTTTTGCCTGCAGAGATTGCACAGCAATTTACAGAGATGCAGGAAAAATATCAATCACTGTTTAATAACCTGCAACTTCGAACACCTTGGGACGATTTAAACGGACTGTGCAACAACTGGCTAAAATATCAAACTGCGCTAAACTCCTGTTGGGGAGAAATCAGCCATAAAACCCACGATGCCATCGCCGTCAGTTCTATGTGCTTAAGCATATTTGACCCTGCTCTTTCTGCCAAACGGCTGAAACCCGTTCTTGCCGAACAACACAGCGACGGTTTTCTTCCAACAGATAAGATATGGCCTATACTAGCCATATATGAACTTACAAAAGAGGCAGCATCATTTGACTTTTTACAAAAAAAGCTTCCGTTTCATAATGGTGAAAGCGCCACAGTATACGAACACCTCAAGCGTCTTATCGTTTATTTATGGAACCATACAGATTATAACGGCCTTGTCTGCCCAATAGAAAACGAACATGCTGACACAAGCGCCGATCTTTGTCTTTCCATGGCGTTTGTACGTGCCGCCAAACTGTTTGCTCAAATGGCAAATTGGATGGGCTATGAAGGCGACTCCAAATCGGCAACGCATTTCTCTCAAGAAATGGAAAACCGTATCAATCGTTACGCTTGGAAAAATAGCCAATATCATCACCCCGAAAACAAAAATGATGCCAAGATTGCCGCCTTACCACAAATATGGAGTGTGTTATCAGAGTTTGATAAAGAACGGCAAGAATCAGCAATGGACAATTTGGAATACAAGCTTGACTCCGAAAACGGCAACGTTGATCTTAAGGCTTTGGTATGGAAGTTGGCTGCCGACTGTATGTTAAAGCGCAACGATTTGCTGGAAGAAGGACTTCGAAAAATCTTACCGCTTCACAACGAGTTTTTTGCAACCCAAGGTGAACCATATGCTTTATATGACTATTATTACGGCACACAAGCCGGATATCGTGCCGGTACACCTTCACAAGCCTGGCATACAACAAGCAGTGCTGAATTATTATATGTACTGATGCACTATATTTACGGACTGCAAGCAGAATTCGGTGGTTTGGTAATTCGTCCTGTTTTACCGCCCAGTTGGAAAGACTGTTCCGTCAGTAAAAACTTCAGAGACTGCTGCTATAACATTCACTATATCCAAAAAGATGCCGGCATCTGCAATACTATTGAGAGTGTTTTTGTCAACGGGATTGAAGCCAATCCTCTCCTTCCCATCAAACCACAACCAAATAAAACGCTTGACATAGAAGTAATTTTACGTGCGTAACCACATAAAAAACCTGCAATCTGATAGATTGCAGGTTTTTATTATAACTAAATGCTTATACTCTGTCTTTAATTTCAGAGGTGACTTTTTCAAGAAAAGCTTCCAGCGACATGGTTTCGGTTTGAGCAGTGTCACGATTACGTACCGCAACCGTTCCTTCTTCAACTTCTTTTTGACCGATAACCAACATATACGGAACGCGGTCAACCATTTGAGCTTCACGAATAAGATATCCAATCTTTTCGTTACGATCATCAAGTTCGCAACGAATTTTTGCATCACGAAGCGCTTGATAAATCTTTTGTCCGTACTCAGCACTCTTTTCAGAAACCAGCAACACCTTAACTTGTGTGGGCGCCAACCATACCGGGAACTTACCGGCAAAATGCTCTGTCAAAACTCCGATAAATCTTTCAATTGAGCCGAAGCATACGCGGTGGATCATGATCGGGCGCTGTTTCTCACCCTTTTCGTCCACATATTCCAAATCAAAGTTGATAGGCATTTGGAAGTCAAGCTGAATGGTACCACATTGCCAGGTTCTTCCCAGAGAATCTTCCAAATGGAAGTCAATCTTAGGACCGTAAAATGCGCCGTCACCCTCATTGATAATATAAGGCAAGCCCAATCTTTCCAAAGCTTCTTTCAAGCCATTGGTTGCTGCTTCCCAATCCTCGTCACTACCCATACTGTCCTCAGGGCGAGTGGAAAGTTCAACAAAATATTTAAAGCCAAATTTTTCATATACCTCATTGATCATATGAACAACGTTCATAATCTCATCGGTAATCTGCTCTCTGCGCATAAAGATGTGCGCGTCATCCTGTGTAAAGCAACGAACACGGAACAAACCATGCAATGCGCCCTTGAGTTCGTGACGGTGTACCAATCCGAGTTCGCCAACTCTCATCGGTAATTCACGGTAACTGTGCGGTTGATTGCGATAAACCAGAACACCACCGGGGCAGTTCATGGGTTTCACACAGAAAGTTTCCTCATCAATATTGGTAGAATACATATTATCTTTGTAGTGATCCCAGTGACCGCTGGTTTCCCAAAGATGACGGTTCATGATCAAAGGAGTAGAAACTTCAAGATAATTTTCACGGGTGTGGATTTCTCTCCAATATTCAATCAAAGCATTTTTAAGTGCCATACCCTTGGGCAAGAAGAAAGGAAATCCCGGGGCTTCCTCATTCATCATAAAGAGGCCCATTTCCTTGCCGATACGACGATGATCGCGCTTTTCGGCTTCTTCCAGCAATTTCAAATATGCTTCCAGTTCTTCATTATTGCGGAATGCAATACCTTTTACTCTGGTCAACATCTTATTGTCTTTATCGTTTTTCCAGTAAGCGCCACTCTGTGCCATAATCTTGAAAGCCTTGAGAGCCTTGGTATAACAAAGATGCGGACCAACACACATATCAATGTAATCACCCTGCTGATAAAAGCTGATAGGTGCATCTTCAGCCAAATCGCCAATGTGCTCAACCTTATAAATCTCACCACGCTCTTGCATCAGTTTAATGGCTTCATCGCGAGGTAAAATATAGGGTTTGATCGGCAAGTTTTCTTTGACAATTTTACGCATTTCCTGCTCAATTGCCTGCAAATCCTCATCAGATAATTTATCATCTCCCAAATCCACGTCATAATAAAAGCCATTATCTGTAGCAGGGCCATAAGCGAAGTGGGCATGCGGATATAATCTTTGAATTGCTTGTGCCATAATGTGTGCAGCAGAGTGACGAATCACATGAAGTTCGTCTGCCTCCGGACACTGAATAACACTACCATCATTGTTAATGATTTTCATTTTTTCATTCTCCTCTAAAATAATCAAAAACACCCTTGACAGCATACGCTGTCAAGGGTGCAAAATTACACGGTTCCACCTTGAGTTTCACTCTGATTCTTTAACGCAGAAATACGGCAGGACATACTCAGTTTCCGCCCTGCAGCTCCGGAATGGTCTTCATCCGCCTGTCTTTCAAGATGCTCACAGCAAAATGCATCTCTCTCTGAGAAAAACAATATACAGACTACTCTTTCCTTCATAGCTTTTGTAACATTATAGCATCTAAAACCAAAAATGTCAATCAAGCGAACGCAAAAAATTAATGCAACGTTCCACCTCTTGCGGTCCTGTTGGATTTAGACCTTCCGATTCGACAACCATACAAACATTATTAGCAATTGCCCAATCACGAAAATCTCGAACGGGCGCCTGCCCTTCTCCCAAAGATTTTCCGACAACGCCTGATTGAACATCATCAAAATTTTTGTGTTCGGCTGCAGATAGCAAACCATCCTTTAGGTGAATCACCGAGATTCTATTCTTATTGGCCTCTAAAAACGACAAAGTATCAATGCCGGCATTACAGGACCAAAAAGTATCTACCTCAATTTCGATATTCGTTCTATCAAGAATTTCTTGTTCAACTATCTGTCCATCATAATTTGGTAAAAATTCTCTGGAATGGTTATGATAGCCAAGCTTGATACCATGCTCCTTTAATTTTTTATCAGCATAATTCAGTCTGGCTATTTGCAAATCAACCGCATCTGCAGTCGAAAAATTCATACCGGGAACAATAATGTTTTTACAACCGATGATTTTATGATATTCGATTGTTTTATCAATCAGTTCCGGCGCCAAAAGAGCAATATTGGTATGGGTTCCTGAACAAATCAATCCATTTTCATCCAGCCACGCTTTGACATCCTGCGCACTATGATCAAAAAAACCGGCAAATTCAATAAATTTGTAACCAAGTTCTGATGCTGTTTTTAATGCACCGTGCAAATCAGTTTTGGCTATGTCGCGAACACTGTACATCTGCAAACCATATTCAACCATATTAACACCGCCTTTTTATTTTATATTGTCATTATGACATTTGAATGATTTTTTGTCAACAAAAAAGAGCGCTGAGCGCTCTTTTTCTAGATTTTCTGTAATTTTGCAAAATTCGCCATTAGTTTTTTGGGTAAATCAAATTTATCAAATTTGATTTCAAGAAGTGTATCGTTACCCATATTTCTGGTGCTCAGTACCTCGCCGTCTCCAAACGCCTTATGACGAACACGCATTCCAACCGAATAATTATCAGTGCACTTTTCAACCTGTGTTTTACCGACAGTGGGGGTAAATGCCGCATTGGAACGAGGTGTAAAAGTCGGAACCTTATTTGGTGCAACTGCAAAGTTTTTCACCGTGCTTTGTTGTTCACGATACAGTTTTTCAATGTACGCCTCCGGAAGCTCTCTAATAAATCGAGAGGGTTGATAATATCCTGTTTTTCCGTAAATCATGCGCTGCGTCGCGTGCAGAATGTACAAACGTTTTCTGGCGCGTGTAATACCTACATACATCAATCGGCGTTCCTCTTCGATATCTTCAGGATTCCCAATACTTTGCAATCCCGGGAACAGACCTTCTTCAACGCCCACCATAAATACATTATCAAATTCAAGACCTTTAGCACTGTGCAAAGTCATTAAAACAACTCTATCGTCCTGATCATCCAATTGGTCAACGTCTGTCATCAATGAAATTTCTTCAAGGAACATCGAAAGACTGACTTGCTCGTTTTGCTCTTCATACAAAGTAACAGTCGAAAGAAATTCCTGCAAGTTATTCAAACGATCTTTTGCTTCCTCGGTATTTTCACTTACAAGCATTTGAACGTATCCGCTCAGTCCATAGAGTTCATTGACCAAAGCAGACAAAGGTTGTTCTTGTTGTATTTGCGTCAGCCGAACAATGAGTGCCGCAAATTGTTTGAGCGCTGTTGCCGCTCGCGACAATTCGGGAAACATATCTACGCGGCAAATCACATCAAACATACTCATTCCGCGCACCGATGCCAATTCTTCAATTTTGGCAACAGTAGTCGGACCTATGGCACGTTTGGGCTCATTGATGATGCGCTTTAAACGCAGATTATCATTATGGTTTTGAATCAAAAAAAGATAGGAAAGAATATCGCGGATTTCTTTGCGATCATAGAAGCGCAATCCACCGATAACTTTATATGCAATACCGGATTTTACCAAAGAACGTTCAATAGCGTTTGACTGTGCGTTGGTACGGTACAAAACAGCAAAATCTTTATATCTTGCCTCACCCTTTGCTACTGCATCGAGTATAGTATCCGTAACAAACATACTTTCTTCATATTCATTTCCCAAACGGTTGACAAAGACTTTATCTCCGCCTTTGGCGGCTGTCCATAAGTGCTTTCCTTTTCTGCCTTGATTGTTCTTAATAACCGCGTTGGCGGCCTCCAGAATGTTTTCAGTAGAACGATAATTTTGTTCCAAACGAATGGTTTTGGCGCCGACGAACGTGCTCTCAAAGGATAAAATATTTTCAATGGTAGCACCACGGAATTTATAAATACTCTGGTCATCGTCACCAACAACACAAATGTTTTTGTGATAGGCAGAAAGCAAACTGATAAGTTGATATTGAAGCGGGTTGGTATCCTGATATTCGTCTACCATAATATATTTAAATTGTTTGCCATAACGTTGACATATCTCAGGAAATTGCTCCAAAATCTCAACGGTTTTAAGTATCATATCGTCAAAATCCAATGCATTGGCTTCTTTAAGAGCCACACAGTATTCCGAATAAATACGTTCGATGCATTGATTGAGATAATTATTTCCGTTTGCCTGTAAATATTCACTTGGGGCGACTCTTGCATCTTTTGCGCGCGAAATGAGATTGAGTGCCATCCTCGGTGAAATTGATTTTTCGTCTACATTCAGGCGTTTTTCAATATCCTTGATTACGCGCAAACAATCATCGGTCGCATAGATCGAAAAATCCCGACCGTATCCGATGTTTTCTATCTCCCTGCGCAAAATACGTGCACAAAAAGAATGGAATGTGGATGCCCAAACATCCGCACCCGATTCACCGATCATATCCGCAATACGTTCTTTAAGTTCTCCTGCCGCTTTATTGGTAAAGGTAATGGCAAGAATTTCATACGGTCTGCAAAGATCTTTTTCTAAAATATGTGCAATGCGCTGAATTAAAACAGTTGTTTTTCCGCTGCCTGCACCTGCCAAAATCAGCAAAGGCCCCTCGGTAGCAAGTACCGCTTGCTTTTGCATTTCATTCATTCTTAAAAATTGTTGATTGATTTTCTCTGTATCCAAAATGGGCATGATTTCCTCCGAAAATATAATAACAACAGTATATCACATTTTTTTACATTAGGAAATCATTTTCAAAAGTTTTTTTAAGATATTTTTTTCCATACGTGACACTTGCACTTGGGTGATGCCGAGACTTGTGGCAATTACCGACTGCGTTTGATCTAAAAAATAACGCATAACGATTATTTGACGTTCTGTAACAGTAAGCTTGTCCATCGCCTGATGAAGCATTATACGGGATAAATCATTCTCTTGGGTATCCTCCCCCAATGCATCATACAGACTCCCGCCCTGTTCACTCTCTTTATCAAGCGAAAGAACATTTTCATTGATTTCCAAACATTCAACAATATCCTCAGCTGATATTTGCGTTACTTTGGAAATCTCCGAAACAGTAGGTTCTCTGGCATACTCCTTCATCAGTGACTGCCTTGCTTTTTTGATTTTCAAAAGTTGCTCTTTTCGTGAACGCGCTATTTTAACGGCACCATTATCTCTGAAATATGTTTTAAGTTCTCCTATAATCTTACTGACCGCATAAGTAGAAAATTTCAGATTCTTGGAAGGATCAAAATTCTTTGCCGCCTTAACCAAGCCGACAGCACCGATTTGAAAAAGGTCATCATATTCTGTGCCATGACCGACATAGCGCCTTACCACCATGCTGACAAGTCCCAGATTATCCGTTACTAACTTGTCAATTTCCGTTGTTGTCATAAATCGGATTCCTTACCAAGTATGTATTTTTCCATCCAAACACGTGTCCCTCTTCCAAGTTTCGAGGTAACTCTAATCTTATCGCAAAAAGTTTCCATTATGGTAAAACCCATGCCGCTTCTTTCACCGCTTGTTGAGGTGGTGTAGAGCGGCTCACGTGCTTGTTCTATATCCTCAATTCCCTCTCCTTTATCACGGATAATCACCTGCAAACGATGGTCTTCAAAAAGTTTAACCGTAATATAAATGATTCCGATTCTTTCCCTATAGCCGTGAACAATACAATTTGTCGCCGCCTCGGATACCGCTGTTTTCAGCTCACTGATTTCCTCAAGTGTCGGATCAAGTTGTGCCGCAAATGCCGCCACTGCAACACGCGCGTAATTTTCATTGCAAGACCTCGACTCAAGTTGTAAATGAAGTGTGTTAATGGATTTCATAGCTTTTCTCCTTAATTTTCACATATTTTTGCAGTCCGCTCATTAAAAGGACCTTCCGAATTGATCCGTGCAAACCAACAACCGCAAACTCAGCTTCAAGTTGTTGACAAGATTGCCTTCGTCCCATAATAACCGCAAGTCCCGAACTATCCATAAAATCAAGCTTTTCAAAATCAAGATATACTTTTTCGGGACGAATCAGAAAAATTTCAAAGTCAATTTTTTCTCCAATTCCCTTTGCAGTGTGATGATCAAGTTCGCCAATCAATTCAACCCAAAGTTCACGTCCTATTTTTTTAAAACAGATATCCATATTTGCCTCCAATAAAAAATAACCTTTCTGCTTTCACAGAAAGGTTATCATATTCATTATAAAAAAATTGTCAAAAATCAAAGAATTCCTTTGTTTTTCAAAACAGAAAGCGCTTGCTCCATAATATAAAATGAACCGCAAATGAGCAAACAATCATTTTCAATTTCCATAAGAGCTTTAGAAACAGCATCATATACACTGTCAGCAACCATTGTTTTTTTACAATTTTTGCCTGCAATCTGAGCTATACTGTTTGCATCAAGCGCTCTTGGGAAATCAGCGAGTGTAACGGCATAAAAACTATCCGCACGCTTTGAAAGCGCGTTAATGGCATATTCGTACTCTTTGTCTGCCATAACTGTAAACACAATGCGAAAACGACGGTCTTTCATCTTATCCATCAAGTCGGTCAAAGCATCAATGCCTTGTGGATTGTGCCCGGCATCCATTATAATCAGCGGTTGATCACTCACCTTATCAAATCGAGCCGGCATATGACAATTCTCAAAGCCATAACAAACCGATTCTCGCGCAATGATCAGTCCGCTTTGGCGCAACAATTCAACTGTTTCCAAGACCGTCAAAGCATTATAAATTTGATATTCGCCCAACAATCCCTGTTGATATTCTTGGCCACAATATATAAAATGATTCCCCGTTAAATCGGATTGCAAAACCTGCAACTCATTTACATCGGGAACAACCATTGCACAGCCACGCTCTACCGCCGTGTTTTCAACTGTCGCAAGTGCGCCCTGCTCTTGTATCGGATATAGCACCACCGGAGACGGTGTTTTGATAATTCCGCACTTTTCAAATGCGATTTGTTCGATGGAATCACCCAAAACAGCAGTGTGATCATATGAAAGCGGCGTGATAACCGAAACAAGCGGCGGATCAATCACATTTGTTGCATCAAATCTTCCGCCAAGACCTACCTCTAATACCACCACGTCACACTCTTGCTCAGCAAAATAGCAAAATGCCAAAACGGTGATAAACTCAAATTCTGTAATATCATCAAACCCGTCTTGCTTCATTTGCTCGCAAACAAAAGAAATGCGCTCTGTAAGCTTACAGAGCGCATCTTTTTCAATCATATTACCGTTGATTGCAATGCGCTCCCTAAACTCAAAAACATAGGGAGAGGTATATTTTCCGGTGCGATATCCTGCATGCGTCAGAATTTCCGACAGCATTGTTACCGTTGAACCCTTACCGTTGGTACCTGCCACGTGAATGAACTTGGTCTTCTTTTGTGGATTTTCCAATCGGTGCAGCAGTTCTTGGATTCGTGTCAGTCCCAGTTTAGAGCCAAAACGCATCAGTCCGTGAATATACTGCATTGCTTCATTGTAATTCAAAAAACTCAGTCCTTCTTCTCAAGTCCCGCAATTGTCGCTTCAATAGAAACAATCAACTGCTCAAATTTGACTTTCTTTTCCTTTTCTTGCTCAATCAGTTGTGCAGGTGCTTTGGCAATAAAGCCCTGATTATTAAGCTTACCGTTAACTCGGTTCAACTCTGCTTTTGCATTCTCAAGTTCTTTATTCAGTCGCTTGATTTCAGCAGCAATGTCTACCAATTGATCAAAAGGAATATATACTTTTCCAAGTGAACAAACAATTGTTACCGCATTTTCGTCGGGACAAGCATCCAAGCTAACCTCACTTGCGCCCGCAAGTTTCATAAAGAAAGGTGCAGCATCGGCAACAACATCTGCATATTCACTCTCGAAATACAGTGCCGCTTTTTTGGACATCGGCACGTTCATTTCACTGCGACGGAAACGAATGGCCTTGATGGCATCCATTACGCGCTCCATGTTTTCTGCATCCGCAGTAAAGACCAGATTTTCATCGTATTTGGGAAAAGCCGCAATCATAATAGATTCGTCTTCCATCGGCAATGACTGCCAGATAGCTTCTGTCAAAAACGGCATAAAGGGATGCAACATCTTAAGCGCACCTGAGAATACATACAACAGTACTCTTTGTGTTTGCTCATTTTCTGCCACATTGTCTTTATCATTGAGTCTGGGTTTAACAAGCTCAATGTACCAGTCGCAGAACAAATCCCAAATAAAATCGTAAACCTTCTGCAAGGAAAGACCAATTTCAAACTTATCAAGGTTTTCCGTTACGTCCTTAACAACTGTATTGTATCGATCCAAAATCCACTTGTCTTCTGCGCGCAGTTTATCAAAATCAGGATGTGCGTCTTCAACGCTCAGATTCATCAAAATGAATCTAGCGGCATTCCAAACCTTGTTGGCAAAGTTACGGGATGACTCTACACGCTCATCATAATAACGCATATCATTACCGGGTGAATTACCGGTTGCCAGACTGAAGCGGAGCGCATCTGCGCCATACTTTTCGATAACCTCCAGCGGATCAATGCCGTTGCCGAGAGACTTGGACATTTTTCTGCCTTGAGAATCACGAACAAGTCCGTGAATCAATACATGTGAGAAAGGCTTCTCCTTCATATGCTCCATTCCGGAGAAAATCATTCTGGCAACCCAGAAAAAGATAATATCATAACCGGTAACAAGCACGCTTGTGGGATAGAAATATTTTAAATCTTCTGTATTCTCGGGCCAACCCAATGTGGAAAACGGCCAAAGTGCAGAGGAAAACCAGGTATCAAGTACATCACTGTCTTGATGCATACGTGCACTGTTACACTTAGGACAAGTGGTAACTTCCTCAGCAGAAACGACCATTTCACCGCAATCCTCACAATAGTATGCAGGAATACGATGACCCCACCACAACTGACGGGAAATACACCAGTCACGAACGTTTTCCATCCAGTTGAGATAGGTTTTGGTAAAGCGAGAAGGAACAAACTTGATCTCCTCATCTTTAACAACACGGATTGCCTCTTTTGCAAGAGGCCCCATCTTTACAAACCACTGCTTTGAAGAAATAGGTTCAACAGTGGTACCGCAACGATAGCAAGTTCCTACATTGTGCATATGCGGCTTAATTTTAACAAGCCAACCGCCTTCTTCCAAATCAGCAACGATTGCTTTTCTGGCTTCATAACGGTCCATACCTTGATATTTTCCGCCGTTTTCATTCACGCAAGCCTTGTCGTCCAACACCAAAATTTCTTCCAGTCCGTGACGCTTACCAACCTCGAAGTCGTTGGGGTCATGGCTGGGAGTGATTTTAACACAACCGGTACCGAAATCCTTCTCAACGTATTCATCAGCAATTACAGGAATTTCTCTGCCAACCAAGGGCAAGACAAGTGTTTTGCCGACCAAATGAGTATATCTTTCATCCTCAGGATGTACCGCAACAGCCGTATCACCAAGCATAGTTTCAGGACGAGTAGTTGCAATCTCAACAAACTCATCACTGTCTTTCACAGGATAGCGAATGTGCCAGAAATTGCCTTGTTGCTCATCATATTCAACCTCTGCATCAGAAAGCGCAGTAATACAATTCGGACACCAGTTGATGATACGATTGCCTTTATAAATCAAACCTTTGTTGTACAGATTGATAAATACTTCTTTAACCGCTTTGGAACAGCCTTCGTCCATTGTAAAACGTTCTCTATCCCAATCACAACTGGAGCCAAGCTTTTTGAGCTGATTGATAATGCGGTTACCGTACTGCTCTTTCCAAGCCCATACACGCTTTAAAAACTCTTCTCTGCCCAGGTCATGTCGAGTCAGTCCTTCTGTTTTGCGCAGTTCTTCCTCTACCTTAATTTGCGTAGCAATACCTGCGTGGTCGGTACCGGGTACCCACAATGCATTAAAGCCCTGCATTCTTTTATATCTGACCAAAATGTCCTGCAGCGTTTCATCCAACGCATGTCCCATATGGAGCTGACCCGTAACATTGGGCGGCGGAATTACGACGGTAAAAGGCACCTTCTCCGCATCAGGCTCAGCATGAAAATATTTACCTTTCAGCCAAAAATCATATATATCCTGCTCAACTTCACCGGGAGCATACTGTTTTGCAAGTTCCTTTGGCATTTCAAACTCTCCTTTTATTGCATAATTAAAAATATTATATATTTATTTACAAGTAATGTCAACCTAAATCAATCTTTTAACGGCAATAAAATACGTTTTGCTGAAACACCCTTCTGCAAAACGTATTAATATTATTCTAATATTCGTTTATAAGCCCCAATCAAGTCAACAAGTGACATTCGTGCATTTGCGGGCGACGGGCTTGGCAATAAAACAACTTCCTTGTTAATTTTAGGTTTAATCAGTTGGTTATAAAGCTTATAAGCCGTGGTGCCCGTTGTAAAAATTTTATGGATATAGGTACAGCGTATGATTTGTGCAATATCATTGGGAACGGGATTGCGAATAGAGGCATCACTTGCGCCTTCAATATCGCAACTTTCAAGCACATCCCATAACGCTATTTTATGCTTTTTCAGCAGCAAAACACATTCATGTGTATTGCTCGGAATCGGCTCTCCCAACGCACCTGCCAGTGCCTTCCAAAAGCGATTTTGTTTATGGGCATAATAAAATCCTATTTCGCGAGACTTCGGTGATGGCATCGTTCCCAAAATCAGAATCTCACTATCCGAAAAAAAGATCGGGTCTAAGGTATGTGATACCGTTTCCATATTATTTTTCCTTTCTTTCATAGTTTTCAAGGAAAGTATGCTCGACTCCGTCGCTTTTCCAGCCTACCATTGTATCCAAACAAACGGAATGGATCGCGGAAAAAATGCTGTTTTCGATGTTGGGGTTAGTTTTACGCAAAGAACGAATAAGCGACTTGGTTTCTTTGCGCTTGGAAGCACTCTCTAAATCATCATGGTCGGTTTTCTCCGTCAATTTACAAGCGCAACGAATAAACTGCAAATCATTATATCGTTGCCAAGCCTCAATATCTTCTTCCCTACAACAATAAAGCGGTCGAATCAATTCCATTCCATCAAAATTCGTAGAATGAAGTTTAGGCGGCATAGCTTGTAACTGCGAACCGTAAAAAAGCGCCATTACCGTCGTTTCTATCACATCATCACGATGGTGACCGAGCGCAATTTTATTGCACCCAAGTTCCCTTGCCTTTGCATATAAATGTCCCCGTCTCATACGCGCACAAAGATAGCACGGATTCTTTTCCGTTTTATCCGCAACAGTAAAAATATCCGTTTCAAAAACAGTAATCGGAATTTCAAGCGCCGATGCATTTTCATCAATTTTGGTACGGTTCAGTTGATTATATCCGGGATCCATTACTAAAAACACAAGTTCAAAATCAAACTCAGAATGCTTTTGCAAATGTTGCATCAGTTTTGCCATCACAAAAGAATCCTTACCACCGGAAATACAAACAGCAATTTTGTCACCGGGGCAAATTAACTCATAGCGCTTTACCGCTGCAATAAAAGGGTTCCATAAAGTTTTGCGGTATTTTTTTATCAAACTACGTTCTGCTGTTTGCGCTTTGTTTAATATTCTCATTAAATCTCACTCTTAACCTCTAAGTTGTTCTGACCATTTTGAAAAAACAATTTTTTGTCCGCTGTACAAACTTACATACCCTGACAACAAAAAGCTGATGATTGCCGCGAGAGCAAAATAAATGCTTCCCTGTGCCCCAAACATTTCAATGCACAAGAATATCGTTGCCAATGGGCAATTGGTGACACCACAAAAAAGAGCCGCCATACCAAGTGCCGCGGCAAAAGCAGGAGAAAGTCCAAGCAGTCCGCCAAAAGCGGCACCGAAGGTTGCGCCAATAAATAAGGTTGGCACAATCTCTCCACCCTTAAATCCCGCAGCTACGGTAAGAGCAGTAAAGATAATCTTGAAAGCAAACGCCTCATAACGCACCTGACCACTTTCAAAAATCCTCAAAATCACATCAATACCGCCACCGTTATAGTCCATATTTCCGACCAAAATAGTGAGTAATATGATCAATACCGCACCAATGGAAATCCTAAGATATTCATTTGTAAACCATTTTTTAAACGCTTTTGACGTATACTTAATAGCATAGCAAAATATAGCACTGACCAAAGCGCCGACCATCGCCACCAAAAACACAAGTCCCACTGTTTTCAGTGAAAATTCCGGCACCTGAGTCAACGGAAAACGCTCTGCCTCAGCACCCAGGTTTTCTGCAACAAAAAATGCAGTAACACTTGAAATTAATCCCGGAAAAAATGCCACGGCACAAAAACGCCCAACGCACACAACCTCTAAAGCAAAAACAAATGCGCCAAGCGGCGTTCCGAATATAGCAGAAAAGAATGCGCCCATACCGCACAAAACGATAATATGGCGTGTTTTTTCATCCAGCTTAAATATTTTCGCAAGTAAAGATGCAACACCGCCGCCAAGTTGCAAAGCTGCGCCCTCACGTCCTGCAGAGCCACCGAAAAGATGTGTCAAACAAGAACAGATAAACACACACGGAGCAAGCCAAGGAGAAACGCTTTTTTGCTGTTCAGCACTCTCAAAAACTTGGTTGGTGCCCACGCCGCTGATTTTACAAAGTTTATAAATTGCGACCGTTGCAAGTCCACCCAAAGGCAAGAGTAAAATCAACCAATGATGTTGCAAACGCACGTTGGTTACATAGGCAATGGATTTAGAAAACATTGTGCCGATTACGCCACCAAGCAATCCTAAAACCAACCCCAAAAGTAACCAACGCAAAAACAGCCAACTATATTTACCGACATTTTTTGTCCAACAACGAAAAAGATCTTTCATTTTTTACTTCCTCATATAATAAATCGCTTCAAATTTACAATAACCATTATATGTTCTTGTACACGTATTGTCAAGAAAATACAAAACGGTCATTGCTGATCGCAATGACCGTTTAAATGGTTACAATGCCGCTTTCATTTCCTCAGCCTGTTCTGCCACAGAATTAAGTTCTTCCGGCTCACAGAATGTGGGAACAGTTTCCTTTATAACATCCTTAATATATGCAGATTCTGAAAAACTTGCCGCTTGTTCCAATGCCCTTCTCAATGCACTTAACTTGTCTTCCAGTTCTTCGCGCGAGAGTGGCGCATCCCTTTCAATGAAAATCATATGATTGCTCGTTTTATCCAGATTTTCCGTCTTCATCAACAGCTCTTCATACAATTTTTCACCGGGACGTAAACCGATTTCCTCAATTTTAATATCAACCTCAGGTTTAAGACCTGACAATTTAATCATATTGACCGCCAAGTCATAAATGCGAACCGGTTTGCCCATATCAAGCACAAACAGTTCACCCTTTTTAGCCATTGCTCCTGCCTGCAAGACAAGCTGACTGGCCTCTGCAATGGTCATAAAATAGCGAACGATGCGTTTGTCCGTTATTGTCACAGGTCCACCGCTTGCTATTTGCCGTTTAAATAACGGAATAACACTGCCATTCGATCCCAAAACGTTACCAAATCGAACCGCCGCAAAACAAGTATTACTCTCCCCACGGCTTTGAATAACCATTTCGCACAAACGCTTAGAGGCACCCATAATATTGGTTGGGTTTACTGCTTTGTCGGTCGAAATCAAAATGAATTTAAGCGCACCGTACTTTTCCGCCATATCAGCAGTATTGTAAGTACCGAAAACATTATTTTTGATTGCTTCGCAACCCGAATGCTCCATCAAAGGAACATGCTTATGTGCCGCGGCATGAAAGACCACTTGCGGTCTATAATACGAAAACACCGCTTCTAAACGCTCTCTGTCGCGAACTGAACCGATTTCAACCACAAAATCAAGCGAATCTCCATACGTGCGATTCAGTTCTTGTTGCAGATCATAGGCACTATTTTCGTATATTTCATAAATGATTAACTTCCGCGGTTTGCACGCAGCGATCTGACGGCACAATTCGCTTCCGATAGACCCACCGCCACCGGTAACTAAAATCGTTTTATCAGCAAAGTATTTCAGTTCATTTCCGTCAATAACTTTAATGGATTCACGAAACAGCAAATCCTCTATTGAAACATCACGGATCTTTTGAATGCCGACCTCACCGTTGACCAACTGATAAATAGCAGGAAGCATTTTGAGTTTACATTTTGTTTTATTGCAAATATCAAGTATCTCGCTTCTTTTTTCGGGATCGGCGCTGGGAATAGCAAATATTATTTCCTCCACCCTATATTTTTCAACGATACGGCCAATATCATTTGTAGTGCCTGCAATCGGAACGCCATACATATACTTTCCGTGTTTGTTTGTATCATCATCGACCAAGCAAACAACATTATTTTGCGAAAACGCACTATGTTGCAACTCTCTTAGAATAATCGCCCCTGCTTCACCCGCTCCCACAATCATGGTACGACGAGCTTGACTGCTGTTATGTTGCAAAGCCTCTTTCACTTTTCTGAAAAAACGATAAGAGAATCTTATGGTTACTGCAAACAACAACAAAAATACGCTTTGCAATAAAACAAAGCTTCGCGGAATGCCCATCCCGCACATAAACAACAACAATGTATGAGCAATAGATGTTGCAGCTGAACCCAGAATAATTCTTATCATCTCGTGTTCACTTGCAAACTCCCACAAACTGTTATACAACCTAAATAATGCAAAGATAATAACAAAAGCCGGCAATGAAATCGGCAGCACTTTTAAAACATTATAAAAGAATTCTGTTTCCAAAAGTGCAACTGTGTCAAATTCAAATCTAAGCCATAATGCCAAACTCGAACTTGCCAAAAAAGCAATCACATCTGCAATTACCAATAATATTTGCCGCAATATTAAAGAATGATGAATGGAAACCGTTTTTTTATGTCCCATAATCTATAAAAACCTTCACTTTTCAGTATTTTAGTAAAACTGCTTAGTATTTTCTCCAAACCATTTTATCCACAATGCCTGTATAACTTTGGATGATCTTAACTACTTTTGAAGATACATTTTCCTCAATATAATCAGGTACAGGAATCGGGTAGTCTGCAGCATCATTCATCTGCACAGCCGTACTTACTGCTTGTACCAAAGATTTCTCATCAATACCTGCCAAAACAAAGCAAGCTTTATCCAGCGCTTCGGGTCGCTCGGTAGAAGTACGTATACAAACCGCAGGAAATGGATTGCCTACCGAAGTAAAGAAGCTGCTTTCTTCCGGCAAAGTACCACTATCCGATATTACTGCATAAGCATTCATTTGCAAATGGTTGTAATCAAAGAATCCAAGTGGTTCATGACGAATTACGCGCTCATCCAATTTAAATCCACTTTCTTCCAAACGCTTTTTACTTCTGGGATGGCAAGAATATAAAATTGGCATATCATAAATCTGTGCAATTCGATTGATGGCATTAAAGAGCGAAAGAAAATTCTTTTCGGTATCAATATTTTCTTCTCTGTGAGCAGAAAGCAGTATATAGTTTTTCTTTTGGAGTCCTAATTTTTCATGTATGTTGCTTACCTTAATTTCATCAAGGTGGCTATGAAGAACCTCCGCCATAGGAGAACCCGTAACATACGTTCTCTCACGCGGCAAGCCGCAATCAGCCAAATATCTTCTGGCATGTTCTGAATATGCTAAATTAACATCAGAAATAATGTCGACAATTCTGCGATTGGTTTCTTCCGGCAAACACTCATCCTTGCAACGGTTACCGGCTTCCATATGAAAAATCGGAATATGCAAGCGCTTGGCAGCAATAGCCGAAAGGCACGAATTGGTGTCCCCCAAAATCAAAAGAGCATCGGGCTTAACTGAGTTCATCAATTTATATGAACAGTTAATGATGTTGCCAACCGTTTCACCCAAATCTTCACCAACGGCATCCATGTAAACTTCCGGTGCGTCAATTTTTAAATCATCAAAAAATACTCCGTTAAGAGTATAATCGTAATTTTGACCGGTATGGGCAAGCATACAATCAAAATATTGACGACACTTATTAATCACTGCGGCCAGCCTAATAATTTCAGGTCTTGTTCCAACAATAATTAACAGTTTTAATTTACCATTGTTTTGAAAACAGATATCCGAATAATCTTTCTTCATATTAATATGATTCCTTTTTGTTTTTGGTGTTGTCAAGAAAGACTTTGCCGTCCGTCTTGCATATAAAGGGCATACCTACACATATAAAAAAGTGTAACATACCCACCCCCAAAAGTCAACCCTACCCTGCTCCGAGGACATCTGCATAAATAAAACCGCATAAAAATCAAACATTCCGAAAAAATTTCAAAATATACTTGCATTATTAAAAATCTTTTGTTATAATATCTAAGCAATTAGGGGTATAGCTCAGTTGGTAGAGCAGCGGTCTCCAAAACCGCGTGTCGAGAGTTCGAGCCTTTCTGCCCCTGCCATTTTCCTATTGACAACTACGGTTGTTTCTGTTATACTAGGCAAGCTGAATGCGACAAAACGCGACACGGCCAAGTAGTTCAGTTGGTTAGAACGCCAGCCTGTCACGCTGGAGGTCGAGGGTTCGAGCCCCTTCTTGGTCGCCAAATGCTGATATAGCTCAGTCGGTAGAGCGCATCCTTGGTAAGGATGAGGTCGGCGGTTCAAATCCGCCCAGCAGCTCCAAAGCCTTGAAACTTCGGTTTCAAGGCTTTTTGCTTTGCTTTTAAAGTGTAAAACCGGATGATGAAGTCG
>JAZROO010000083.1:0-17183 GCA_045648705.1 Eubacteriales bacterium
ACGGGGAGCCAAACGCGCATCTGGTTGAGCCCTCGGTTGCTCCACATAAAGTAGGGAATCAGCTTTATGGTCGCTTTTTGCTCACAGTATCCGTCGGTAAAGTATAGTGCCTCGGGATCGTTTGGAATCAGCCGATATCCATTGGCGGTAACGGTAAACACACTGCCAAGGTCATCCGCCTCAGCAGAAAAGCCGCCAATCTTATCGACCGTTTCTTTATTTAAAACAAGTTTTTCGGCGCTGTCCAGCGTTAAGGAGAATACCTCGCCGTCATTATCTGCACCCTCCGCGCAGTATACTACAGGACCAACCGTAACGGCAACTTTGCCGCTGTTGGATGCAACACGCGCATTGGAACGGTTAAGCTTCGGTATCATTTCGAGTTTAAGGGTGATAACGTCACCTTGCTTTACGTCAAGATAGTAATATCCGTCTTTTACCTCTCCGTCAGCAGATACACTGTAATTATTTTTCGTAAATTCGGGAATATGAATCGCCAGTCTGCCGCCTCCGCGCTTTACCGTGTACTTGACGCTGTCACCAAACGGATAGTCGGTCGTAACGGCAACGTCTATGTCGGGAAGCGTAAGCTCTCCCGAAACAAACAGGTTGGAATAAAGCACTCCATCCTCATCGCAGTCCCAGGCATATTGCGAAATGGATGTGAGCAGTCTTGCGGTGTTGGGTGGGCAACAGGCGCAGCCGTACCAGCCCGGTCTTTGCGGCAGGGTATGGCGGTGGGTATGGATGTTTCCCGAAATTCCGGGGATAGCCTCCAAGGGATTTACATAAAAGAATTTCTTTCCGTCAAGCTCAATGCCGCCGAGAACCGTATTGTAAAGGGCGCGCTCCATCGCGTCGGCAAATCTGCCGTCACGCTTGAGCTTTAAGAGCTTGGATGCAAAGAAAATAAGGGCAATGGAAGCGCAGGTCTCGCAATAAGCCGTATCGTTCGGAAGATCATAGTCCGCTGAAAAAGCTTCGCCGCGTACCATAGAGCCGATACCGCCTGTAATGTACATACGGCGCTTTTCAATACTTTCAAACAACCCAAGACAAGCATCCGCAAGTTCTCTGTCCTTATTGACTGCCGCAATATCCGCCATCGCGGTATAAAGATAGGTGGCTCTTACCGCATGACCGACTGCATCCTTTTGCTCTCTGACAGGCAGATGGCTTTGTTGGTATTCTTTGTTTTTGGGATCGTTTCCCCATACCTTCCAATCTCTTTTTTCGTGCTCCTTGATATAGAAATCGGAATCCACTCCGCGCACGTCAATAAAATGTTGCGCAAGTTCTTTATATTTGTGATCCCCGGTCACTCTCCACAAGCGCATCAGCGCAAGTTCTATCTCAGGGTGACCGGGATAGCCCTCGCTTCCCTCCGTTACAAAGTGACGGTAAAGCAAATCGGCATTTTTTTGCATCACTGTCAAAAGCTTGGCGTTGCCCGTCATTTCGTAAAGTGCAACGGCAGCCTCCATCATATGCCCTGCGCAGTATAACTCGTGACCCTCCAGCAAGTTTTTAAATTTTTCCGTTGGTCGCATGAGGGTAAAATAGGTATCAAGATAGCCGTCATCTTCCTGCGCTTTTGCAATAATGTCGCATATTTCGTCGATATACGCAGTAAGATCACTGTCAGGCTTGAGGTTGAGGGAATAAGCCGCCGCTTCCAGCCACTTTGCCACGTCGCTATCCTGAAACACCTGACCGTAGAAATTGCCGTTTTCTGCTTTTTCTCCATGTCGATTCAAATATGCCGCATTTTTAAAATTATCAATGGCGTGGCTTGGTGCTACGCCCTCTATCTCATCATTCAGTATCGCGCGCTGATACGGTACGACAACGTCGCAAACAAGTTTTGCATATCTTGCTAACAAGCCGTCTGTAAATTTAAATTCTTTTAGCATAATCAGTCCTCCTACAGATTGGTTCTATTTTTGACCGTAATAAGCATTTTTGCCGTGTTTACGCAGGTAGTGTTTATCTAAAAGCTCCTGTTGCATAGTCCTGGCATTTGGATTGATTGCTTCCGTATGATAAGCCATAAAGGCAAGTTCCTCTAAAACGACTGCATTATGTACTGCATTTGCAGCATCTTTGCCCCAGGCAAACGGACCGTGGGAATGAACCAGTACGGCAGGAATGTCGGCATACGGTTGATCGTGAAAGGTTTCCACAATAACGTTGCCTGTTTCTTTTTCGTATTCACCGTTAATTTCACTCGGTGTCATTTTACGTGTGCAGGGAATTTCACCGTAAAAATAGTCGCCGTGGGTCGTGCCGTAGGGCTGAATACTTTTGCCTGCCTGCGCCCAGGAGGTTGCCCAGCGCGAATGCGTATGAACAATGCCTCCAATGCCCTCAAATGCTTTATAAAGTGCCAGATGGGTGGGGGTATCGGACGAGGGCTTCCATTTGCCCTCGACAACCTTTCCCGCAAGGTCCACCACTACCATATCATCGGCAGTCATTCTGTCGTAGTCCACACCGCTTGGCTTGATAACCACCAGCCCTGCTTCGCGGTCAATTCCGGAAACGTTGCCCCAAGTAAAAGTAACAAGATTATGTTCAACCAAATCCAAATTGGCTTTTAAAACCTTTTGCTTTAAATCTTCTAACATATTTTCACCTACTTTAATTTCCAAGCCAGATCATTTAAAAAGAGTTCCTTTTCAAGTGACGCAACTGTTGTATCCTTCGTAATGTGAACAAACTCAATATCTAACATTCTTGCCCAGTCTTTCATCTGCTCTGCCGAAACGTCGTAGGAAAGAACGGTGTGATGAGCACCGCCTGCCGTTACCCAACATTCAATGCCGTCGGTCAGATTGGGTAAAGCCTCCCACATAACGCGCGCAACGGGTAAATTCGGCATTTCCATGATGGGTTTAACGCAAACAATGTCCTGACAGATCAGTCTGAGTCTGCCGCCCATATCAACAAGAGAAACAACGATTGCCTCTCCTGCCTTGCCGTCAAAGACCAGACGGGCAGGGTCTTTTTCGTTCATACCGATGCCAAGATGGTGGGTTTCAATGCGCGGCTTTTTGCCTTGTTCTGCTAAACTCGGGCAAACCTCAAGCATATGCGCTCCCAAAGAGTATTCTTTGCCCGCTTCTAAATGGTATGTATAGTCTTCCATAAAGGCGGATGCACCGTTTTCATTTTCGCCCATGGCTTTCATAATGGCGGTCATTGCCGAAACCTTCCAGTCACCCTCGCCACCGTAACCGTACCCCTGCGACATTAAATGCTGACTGGCAAGACCGGGAAGTTGCTCCATTCCGTATAGGTCTTGGAATGTGTTTGAAAACGCTTTGCAGCCCTCTTTATCAAGCATTTTTTTCATGGCAATTTCTTCGCGTGCCTGATATTTTATTGCCTCGATATTATCAGTGGCAATTTCGTACTCGGAAGAATATATCTCCATAAGGGCATCAATTTCCTTTTCGGTAACGGCATTCATTTCCTTTACCAAATCGCCAACCGCCCAGGTGTTTACCTGCCAACCGAGTTTTGCCTGTACTTCAACTTTATCACCCTCGGTTACTGCCACCTCGCGCATATTATCACCAAAGCGCATCACCTTCATGCTCTTTGAAACTGCCACGCCTACCGCCGCTTTCATCCAATCGGCAATCCGTTTTTGCGGTTTTTCATCCTGCCAGTAACCCGCAATAACCTTTCTCGGCATTCTGAGACGGGTCGCAATAAAGCCGTGCTCTCGGTCACCGTGTGCCGCTTGGTTAAGATTCATAAAATCCATATCAATTTCGTCATTTGGGATTTCGCGGTTATACTGTGTGGCAAAATGGCAATAAGGTTTTTGCAAATTGCATAAACCGTTGATCCACATTTTAGAGGGACTGAAAGTATGGCACCAGGTGATGATGCCGGCGCAAGTGTCATCAAAATTAGCTTGTTTTACGATGGCGGCAATCTCTTGATTGGTTTTTGCCGTCACCTTATAAATTAAAGGATAGGGCAAAGACTCTGAAAGCTTGTCTGCCATTTCTTTTGCACGTTTTTCAACGGTTTTGAGAACTTCTGTACCATATAAAAACTGAGAGCCTACCACAAACCAAAAATTATATTTCATATTTGATTCCTCCTATAAATTTTCAACGGCAGTTTTTTCTGCCTTGAGAAGTTGTTTGTACTTTTCCATATATGCATTAAACCCTTGTAGGTC
Organism: Eubacteriales bacterium; assembly: GCA_045648705.1. Lineage (GTDB taxonomy): Bacteria > Bacillota > Clostridia > Oscillospirales > QAKW01 > Firm-08. Next base: position 4,199 of record JAZROO010000083.1, read on the forward strand.
TGCTTGGTCGGGATGAAGTGTTGTGCCTGAAACTTGGGCAAACACCCTGTTGTTAAGATAATCTTCCAGTGTTTCGCCACGGTCCTTTTGGTCCGCATATGCCGCAAGCAGTGCCATACCGTACGGACCGCCTTCTCCTGCAGTTTGCATACAGGTGATCGGTGCGTTGCAGGCGGCCGCCATATATTTTTGAGCCACAATCGGTGTTTTAAAAAGTCCGCCGTGACCGGTAAGACTGTCGATACAAACGTTCTCTTTGGACAAAATATCCATGCCGATTTTTAAGGTTGCCATGGTTGAATAAAGGGTTGCGCGCATAAAGTTTGCCAGTGTGAATCTGGCATCGGGGGTGCGCACGACCAACGGTCTGCCCGAATCAAAATGGGTGATGCCTTCGCCTGCCATATAGTTGCAAATCACAACGCCGCCGCAATCGGCATCTCCCTCAAGCGATTTTTCATATAGTTTCGTATATACGTCACTATCCGTTGGTGCAATGCCAAATAATGCCGCCGATTCTTTTAAAACCGATACCCAAGCATTCGAGTCGTTAGTACAGTTGTTGCAGTGTACCATGGCAACGGGTTTGCCGTGGGGCGTTGCAACCAAATCGATTTCTTCGTACACATTATCAAGGTTTTTTTCCAGTACCACCATCGAAAAGATGGACGTGCCTGCCGAAACGTTACCTGTACGGGAAGAAATTGCATTTGTTGCCACCATTCCCGTGCCTGCATCGCCCTCCGGCGGCGCAAACGGAATGCCCGTCGGCAGCAGATTGCCCAGCAGTTTGGCGCCCGACTTGGTCAGAACACCGGCGCTTTCACCGGCTGACAGTATAGACGGCAAAACGTCCTCCGCTTTCCAAGGGAGATTGTATTTTGCAATCAAAGAACTGAATTTTTCAAGCATAATTTTGTCATAACCAAGTGCTGTGCTGTCGATAGGGAATATACCCGAAGCCTCACCGATGCCCACGGCATTTACGCCTGTAAGCATATAATGTATGTATCCGGCGAGTGTGGTAATATGGGCTATGCGATGAATATGTTCTTCACCGTTTAACACCGCTTGATATAAGTGAGCAATGCTCCAGCGTTGCGGAATATTAAAGCCGAAAAGCTCTGTAAGCTTAGCTGCCGCAGTGGCGGTAATCGTGTTTTGCCAGGTGCGGAAGGGGACAAGCAAATTCCAATCCTTGTCAAATGCAAGATAACCGTGCATCATAGCCGATATGCCCATCGTTTTGATGTGTTCGCGGTTTTCGATAGCTTGAATTGCTGTTTTAAGACCTGTCCAGGCTTTGTCCAGATCATAGCTCCAAATTCCGTCTTTGAAATCGGAAGCCCAGCCATAGTCGCCCGAAGAAACGGGCTGATGTTTTTCGTTAATGGCCACCGCCTTAATGCGAGTAGAGCCGAGTTCAACGCCAAGATATCTGTTCATAAAATCGCCTCCTCTTATTTATATTATATTTCCATCATTTCGATTAAACAAGAAATCTAATATTTCGGAATGGACATTTATTGAGATATTTGTTATAATTAATCTTATAAAGGGCGGTGTAATGGAATTATGTTAGGAAATTACGAAAGAAGGCAGTTCTCCGACGGAACAAAAATATGGCTCGGCAGATATAAAAATCTCACCAATGTACTGCATTGGCACATTGAGTGTGAAATCATAAGAATTGCCGAGGGCAGAGCCAAAATCAGAATTGGCGGATTTGACTTTGAGGCAACCAAAGGCGACTGCTTTTTCTGCTCGGGCGAAGAACTGCATTATATCATCAGTGAACTTGGCGCGCAGATCGAGGTCGCTATTTTTGACAAAAGTCTTGCCTCAGAAGTAACAGGTGAATATATCGTCATCTCACCCAAACTGTCCGACAATATCCCCGTAAACCAATATTTTGACAAGATAAAAAAAGAGCTGTCCGCCAAAAAACCATTCTACCGAGAAGTGATTGAAAATCAAGCAAGGGGACTGATTTTGGATGTTTTTCAGCATTGCCAAATTGCAAAACGGAATAAAGATATGAACTTGCACAGAGACCTGATTGCCAAAATCAATCGCGATTTTGCGTTTTTTACATTTGAGGACGCTGTCCGCTATTCCGGATACAGTGCATCGCATTTTTCAAAAACCTTCAAACAACTCACGGGAATGACGTTTTCTGAATACCTGAATGTTATTAAGGTTGAAAATGCCATTATGTTGCTTCGCGGCAGCAACGATACAATGACGTTGATTTCTCAAAAATGCGGCTTTTCAACCATACGAAATTTCAACCGCGTTTTTAAAAAGGTGACGGGGTATTCCCCCCTTTCTCTGCCAAAAGATTTTATTATGGATACGGGATTGCGCATTTTAAGAGCAGAGCATTTTGACCCGACCGACAAGACCTCAATACTAATATAAAAAACGCGGAGTGAAATTCACTCCGCGTTTTTATTTTCTGTTTCAGGTGCAGTTTTGAGATGTATTACCCCAAAAGTTTGGCCGCTATCGTTAAAATAATAAGAAATGCGGCATTGAGTGCCGTGAAAATGCCAAGGTATTGCTTGGTTTTGTTTGGGTAGAGTATTTTAAATTCGCTAAAGGTGATCAGACTTGCAAGAGAGGCAATCAGTGTGCCGGTGCCGCCGATGTTGACGCCCAAAAGCAGTGCCTCGTAATTGCCCGTAAATCTTGAAAGCAAAATAGCAGAGGGAACGTTGCTGATGAGCTGACAGGACAGTGTGGAAACCAGCAGTGTGTCCCGCTCAAGCAAAGAGGCAATTAAGGAGTGCACCGCGTCCACTCTGGAAAGATTACCTGCAAAAATGAAGAAAAAGAAAAAGGTGCCAAGCAGGGAATAGTCCACCATTTTGAGCGCTTCTCGGTCGACAAACCACAGCACTGTCGGAATCAGCACAAGTCCTGCCACAAACGGCACCACTCTGAAAACGATCAGAATCGAGAAAACAAACAAAATGATATACAACACGGTTTTGCGGATATGGAGCGTTTCTCCAAGCTCTTGATTGATGGAAAATCTGACGGGTTTTACGGGGATACAGGCAACCACCAAAAGCGCCACCGCCAATAAAAAGGAGGGTAGCATAATTTTGCAAAACTCGCCCGTGGGAATGTTAAAATAGGAAAAAAGGTAAAGGTTTTGCGGATTGCCAAAGGGGGTCAGCATACCGCCAAGATTTGCCGATATGTTCTGCAGGACAAACAGATACGCCATATACTTTTCCTGCTTTGTGACCGACAGGGCAAAATATCCAAGCGGCAAAAAGGTAATCAGCGCCATATCGTTGGCAATGATCATCGAGCCCAAAAAAGTAATCACGATGAGCAGTAAAAACAAGGAGCGCAGATTGCCTGCCATCGTCACAAGCTTTCGCGCCAGAATTGCGAAAAACTTAATGTTTCTCAAAGCGCAAACAACGGCAAGTGTGATAAACAGGCAAGAAAGCGTTTTAAAGTCAAAATAGTCAAGATACGCCGCATCGGGAGGCACCAAAAAGCAGGTAACCACCGCCGCCAACGCCGCCAGACAAAACACAATATTCTTTTTTATAAATCTCAAAACTTTCAATTGATCACCCGACAAAATTTTTATAACTTCGTCATTATAATATAAAAGAAAATCAAAGTCAACCGTGCGTTGCTTCTGTTTTGGCAAAGAGTTTTTTGTATTGCAGCGGGGTCATAGAGAAGTGTTTTCGGAAGAGTTGAATGTAGCCGGAATAGTCGGCAAAACCGCTTTTGGCGGCGGCCTGTGCGACGGTTTCACCGTCTCGTAAATATTGTTGAGACAGAAACAGCCGCTTTTTTTGTAATAACACAAAAGGTGTGACACCGAGGAAAGACTTGCAATGTCGCTCCAGCGTGTTGATGCTGACGAAAGCGGCGGCAGCGATTTGGTCAACGCTGATGTGCTCGGTCAGGTGCGCATCCATATATTGCAAGGCTTTGTTGAGGTCCTCGGGCAGTTTTTCCGCACTGCTATTTATCTCTGTGCGCCCTTGTTTTAAAATCTGAAACAGTTGCAAACAGGCAATGCGCGACGAGAGTGCGTCCGTGCCGTCGTCAAGCATGGTTTCAAGACAGGCGCCAAGCGCCTTGAGCTGCGCTTGGTCCAGAACGAGCAGATTGTTTTGCCCTTTGGTGCGATCGAAAAATATTTTGAGAAAATCCTCACTTTTGTCGGCAGAAAAGGTGATCCAATAATGTTCGCGCGGCGTTTGGGAGGGATAAATGCAGTGATGATACTCATACGGTCGCGTGATGACCACGCTGCCGCGGGCAACCGAATAAATGCGACTTTCCACCTCAAAATAGACGTCATCGCCCAGATTGATGTAAATTTCACATTCCTTGTGAATATGGGAAACGTTATGATTGAGGGAAATTGCCACCTGACTGTCAAAATGATGAATGGATAAATCCATGGGGGAGAGAGCGGGAAAAGAAAGATTTTTGTGCATACGTGGACACCTCCGTTTTGGTGATTATAGCACATTCTTTGGTGAAAAATCAATATAATTCCGAAATAATATGTGATAATATAGATTTAAAACGAAGTATGGAGGGAAAAGATGCCTACGCAAAAAGAAAAACAGATTGTCAGAGAACTGGCAAGAGAATATATGGCGTTTGTCACGAGCGAAAAGCAGCAAAAAATGCAAGCGCGCTTTCGGGACACAAATGATTTAAAAATCGTTCGTCCGCCGTTATTATTGGATGAAATTCCGTGGGGGCAGATGGATATTGACGGGGAGCTGATCTGTCAGTGTGAAGAAAAACTTGCTCGTGAGGCAGAAACCTATTTCAGACGTGCCGTTTTCTATATGAAGCATTTTAAGGCAGACAACCATTATCAGCCGTTTTTCCCCGTGCAACGCACCGTCGACTCAAGCGGAGAGGGGCTGGAGAAAAAGGCCATCAACGTTAAGCAGAGCGACAGTACCACCAGAATTGTTTCCAGTGAATTTGAGGACGTGCTGGAAGATGAGAGCGCTCTTGAGTTGCTCCATGCGCCCACTTTGACCCTGCGAGACGACGTTGATGCCGAAAGAATGGCGTATTTTACCGATTTACTGGGGGACACCATTCCCGTTAAACTCTACGGTTTTGCATATTTTTACTACACCCCGTGGGATAAGATTACTTTTTTGCGCGGTGTCGAGCCCATTATGATGGATATGTACGACCGCCCCGAGTATCTGCACAAAATTATGGAAAAATTCACCGCCATTGCACACGCAAGGCTTGATTTTGTCGAGGAAAATCTTGACGTTGACGTCACCTGCAAGAGTCTGCACTGCACCTTCCCTGACGTATCGGGACTGGCAGAAAGCGGACTGAAAGCCACCTGGTGCAGAAGTATGGCGCAGTCATTTGGTATGGTTTCTCCTGCCATGTTCAAGGAATTTGAAGTGGATTATCTGCATTCGATTGCCGAAAGATTTGCCTATACGTATTACGGCTGTTGTGAGCCGCTGGATGATAAAATCGAGGTGCTCAAAAGCATCAAAAACCTGCGCAAGATCGGGTGTTCACCGTGGGCAAACGTTGAAAAATGCGCCGAGCAGATCGGCGGCAACTACGTTCTTTCCCGTAAACCCAATCCTGCTAACGTAGCAATAGAAACCGACCCTGAGGTAATCCGTCGCGAGATTGAGCAAACCGCAAAAATTTGCTTGAAATACGGTTGCCCTTGCGACATTGTACTCAAAGACATCAGCACCGTTTCCGGTCGTCCGCAAAATCTGATTTTGTGGACCGAGGTGGCAAGTGAAGTTCTTGATCAATATTATGGAGGGTAATTATGAATTTTAAAGACAGTGGAAAAACCAAAGCCATCACCTTTAGCTACGATGATGGTGTAACACAGGATATTTGCCTTGTGGAGCTTATGAACAAATATGGACTTAAAAGCACCTTTAACCTCAATTCCGATCTTTTGGGAAGACCGCATATGTTGGAGCGTGAGGGCAAACGCATCTCGCACTACAAGGTGCACCCCCAAGACGTCAAAGGCATCTATGAGGGGCACGAAATTGCCGTTCACACGCTGACCCATCCAAACCTCACAAAACTGAGTGAAGAGGAAATTATAAAGCAGGTCGAACAAGACCGCCTCAACCTGTCGGAACTGGCAGGGTATGAGGTGATCGGCATGGCATACCCTTGCGGCGGAGTCAACAACGACGATCGCGTGGCTTCGGTAATTAAAGAAAACACGGGAGTTCAGTACAGCCGCACCATCACCACCAACCAAAGCTTTGATCCGCAGGACAATCTGTATCGATTTAACCCCACCGATTTTCACCTTCATTTTGACAATTTGATGAAGTTGGGGCAGGAATTTATTGATCTTACCACCGATACCCCTAAAATCTTTTACATCTGGGGCCATTCCTATGAAATGGACTACTACTCGGATTATTGGATGAAACTTGAGGAGTTTTTCAAACTCATCAGTGGCAAAGACGATATCTTTTACGGTACCAATAAGGAAATATTGTTGTAATGAAATTGGCGGGAACCATAGTCGGTATCATTGGCGTCGCACTTTACATACTCAGTTATCAATTTAAAAAGAGAAAAACCATTGTTGCGGTGTATTCCCTTGCCAATATGCTGTATGTGATTCAGTATATTCTGCTTGGCGCATAAGGTGATAAGACTCGAACCTATTACGGTTTGGAGCAATTCCTTTTTCCGCCTTGCTTGTGTTCGTTTTTGTAAAGCGTCAGCTTTACTGCAAACTCCACACTTCACCTTTCGAAAAAAGGCTTTTGCTTCAAACTCTTCGACCTGACAGCTTCAGAATTTTTTGTTCCGTCAAAGTCGAGGAGTGCAGTAATACTTCCGTATTACAAACGACAAGACGAGGTCGGACGGAAAATTATGTGGTGTCAGGCGTGATAGTTCGACTCTTATCACCTTATGCAGGAGCGGTGATGGATTTTCTGGCGCTTGTCTCCTCGCTGATTGCAAAAAAGGCGGAGCATCCGATGGTTTGCAAATACCGCAAAGTGATAATACTTGCGCTGGATATCTGTATGATTGCGGCAGGGCTTTTGCTCTATAAAAACGTTTTCAGCCTGTTTGCCATTGCCGCTGTCATCGTGGAAACTTCGGCACTTTGGTGTTTGCAGGAAAGGCGCATCAGGAAACTGACGTTGGCAGCCTCACCTCTTTGGCTGACCTATAATATTGCTTTTGCGGCATTTGGCTCTGCCATCGGCAATGCGCTCAATCTGATTTCGCTTACAACGGCAATTTTAAGATATGACATAAAAAAATCCGATAGATTCGAGTGAATCTATCGGATTTTTTAGTTACGTATTTTACCGCCGACAAGAACGTTTTGAATATTGATATCCTCATCGAAAATTACAATGTCGGCATCAAAGCCTTGTTGCAGTTTTCCTTTGTTTGCAAGTCCCATTGCACTTGCAGGGGTGGCGGTCATCATTGTGACGGCATCGACAATGTCCAACCCGACTTCTTTAACGCAAACGCGCACCAAGCGGTCGGCGGTGGCAATGCTGCCTGCAAAGGCACTTCTGTCCATCAATTTGCAAACCCCGTCTTCAATGATATACTCTGTGGCTTCCATAAAGCCGTGGGTTTGCTTGGTGCCGGCAAGACTCAAACTGTCTGTCACCAGCATCACCTTGTCCACGCCCTTGATTTTGACAATCAATTTGATCAGTTCCGGCGGCAGATGTTTGCCATCGGCAATAATCTCCACAAACACCCCGTCGTTTAGAAAAGCGCTTTCAATCACACCGAGTTTGCGGAACCCTTGCTCACGCGTGATGGTGGAGGTGCAGGAAAACAGATGGGTTACGTTTCTCAGCCCGTTTTCAAAGGCTGTCAGCATATCATCATACTTTGCATTGGTGTGTCCTGCAGAAGCGACGATGCCGTGGCTACTTAAAAACTTGCAAAAAGCACCGCCCTTATCATTCTCGGGGGCGTAGCTCCATCTGCCGATGGCACTTCCAAGCTCCGCTACGAGCGGCTGATACTGCGCAGGATCGGGCGGAATGATAAAATCGGTGGACTGCGCACCGCATTGATCTTTGGAAAGATAGGGGCCCTCTAAATGTACCCCCATAATGTTTGCCTTGCAGTCGACCTCCATTGCCTGTTTTATGGCTTTGGCGCTTTGCGCCATCTTTTCAAAAGGTGCCGCGGAAATGGTGGGGTAAATGGAGGTGGTGCCGTGGGAGAGGTGAAACTCAGCGGCTTTAACAATGTCAGCAACCGACATGGATGCGAAATCACAGTTGTCACCACCGTGGGTGTGCACGTCGATAAAACCGGGAGCCACATAATGCGCTCCTGCATCAATTTCACTCTCAAAGGGCAACTCTTTTTCACTCACACAGGCAATCTTGCCGTTTTCAAAGTATACATACCCCGACTTGATACCGTCGGGCGTGATGATTTTTTGGCTTTTTATGCGATTCATTAGTTCAGCTCCGCACTGCTTTGGTCGTCAAGATACATAATGGCACTGTCGTGTCTGCGCAAAATGGTGGCAGGGCATTCTTCGCTGATGTCACCCTTTAAAGTTCTGGCAACCGCGGCGCTCTTGGTGGCGGCAGGAACAACGCAGAACAGATTGTCACCTGCAAACAGGGCAGGGCAGGTCAGTGTCAAAGCGTGGGTGGGCACCTTGTCAATCGAGGCAAAGCAACCGTCGTTAACCTGTTGCTGACGGCAGATCTGATCCAACTCCACGGGCTTGATGAGCGCCTTGTCCTCAAAATCTGCAACCGGCGGATCGTTGAAGGCAATGTGTCCGTTTTCACCGATACCCATCACAACAATGTCGGTGGGATATTCTTTTAAAAGTGCAGTGTAGCGAGCGCATTCTGCCGCAAGGTCTTTTTGGGTGCAGTCAATGAGATTGACACTGCGGAAAGGCACCTTTCCGAAAATGTGTTCGGTCAGATAGGCGCCAAAACTTTTGTCCTTATCCTCAGCGGCAAGACCGATATATTCGTCCATATGAAAAGCGTTGATTTTGCCCCACTCAATGTCATCATACTTCAGCAGATGATTCAGCACGTCGTTTTGGGAGGGGGCGGCGGCAAAAATCATATTAATATAGTCTTTGGCAGAAAGAAGCTCTTTGATTTTATCGTGGATATCCTTTGCTGCCACCTTGCCCATCTCATCACGGGAGGGTGCAATTTTTACCGTTAATTGTTCAACTTTCATATTCGTTCTCCTTGTAAAAATAATATAGAATAATTATACCATATTATGTCAAGTTTTTCAATGCCCACAGTGCGCAAGAAATTCTTTACTTTTGGTAAGATTGTGTTATAATTTTTATAATTGAGGTGAGAGAAATGCAACAACCGATTTTTACGGGGCTCTGGGGTGCGCATCACATTCAGGGCATTGCCGTAGACGAGCAAAACGGATACATATATTATTCCTTTACCACCAAACTGGTCAAGGCAACCCTTGCAGGTGAAGTTGTCGGCACGGTGGAGGGACTGGTGGGGCATCTGGGGTGCATTGCTTTTTGTAAGCAGGACGGATGCCTTTACGGGTCGCTTGAATATAAGCACGATTCTATCGGTCAAAACATACTTAAAAAATCCGGTACCGACATTGCGGTGGAGGATGGATTTTATGTTGTCAGATTTGATGTGAGCAAAATTGACCGCATCGGTCTTACTGCAGATAACGGCAATGTTATGACGGCAGTGCATTTAAAAGAAGTTTTGGATGACTATCACGGGCAAGGGATCGGTAACGTTCCCCATAAATACGGTTGCTCCGGTATAGACGGCATCACCTTTGCCGCTCTGCCCGGAAAAAGTGAACAGGACGGCATTTTTCTGTACGTTGCCTACGGGGTGTACGGGGATAATGCGCGAGAGGATAACGACTATCAGGTCTTGCTTTGTTACGACACGAAGGACTGGGATGCGTTTGCAAAACCCCTTGATCAGCATCATATGCACACCTGTGGCCCCCAAAAACCGTTTGATAAATTCTTTGTTTATACCGGCAATACCTGCTTCGGTGTGCAAAATCTTGAATACGACCGCTTTACAAATGCAATGATTATGGCGGTTTACAAAGGCAAAAAGCCAAATTTCCCCAACTTTAGCTTGTTTGCAGTGGATATGGAAAAAGCGCCAAAGCGTGTGCGCCACAGTGCCACGGGCGAGGAAATTAAGCTGCTTTCCCTCAAAGAGTGCGGACAGTATGATGCCGCAAGTAACACGTACGGTTGGTTTTTCCCTTGGGGAACGACAGGGCTTTATTCTTACGGTGACGGCAGATGGCTGATCTCCCATCAACAGCATTTGCCTGAGGGAAACTGTGCCCATATTTATTCGTATATTTGGGATGAAACAAACCCATTTTTAACAGTTGATAACGAAAAAGGAGAATAAAAATGAGCGATCTTAAAAAACTCAAACTGTTTTTGCTGGATATGGACGGTACGATCTATCTCGACGATGATTTGTTTGACGGGGTGACCGACTTTTTGCAACACGTTAAAGACATCGGCGGCAAATATATGTTTTTAACCAACAACTCTTCCAAAAGCGTGGAAAAGTACGTGGAGAAACTGGCAAGTCTGGGCATTGAGTCGACGGCAGATGATTTTCTGACCTCCACCGATGCGACGGTTTTGTTTCTCAAAAAGAAAAACTATAATAAAATCTATGCCCTCGGCACCGCTTCTTTTAAAGAGCAACTGCGCCAGAGCGGACTTCCGATTACCGACAAACGCGAGCAAGGCATCGACTGTCTTTGCATGGGCTTTGATACCGAACTGAGCTTTCAGAAATTGGAGGATGCCTGCATTCTCTTGCGAGACGATATCGACTATATTGCCACCAATCCCGATTGGGTTTGCCCCACCTGGTACGGATTTGTACCGGACTGCGGCTCGGTGAGCCAAATGCTCTGCCACGCCACCAAAAAAATGCCTGTATTTATCGGCAAACCCGAGCCGACGATGGCGCAACTTGCCATGGAAAAAACAGGCTTTACCCCCGAAGAAACCGCACTGCTTGGCGACCGTTTGTATACCGACATTGCCTGCGGTGTCAACGCAGGAATCAACACGGTATTTGTGCTTTCGGGCGAGGGCACGATGGAAGACGTCGAGAAAAGCGACGTAAAACCGCGCTATATCTACGAAAATATCAAAAAATTCTACGAAGATATTAAGTAAAAAAACCAACTTAAATTTATAATAAAACACCCGAAAAAGCGTCAGCGTACTCTTTTTCAGGTGTTTTTTCCTTTGTTGTTGTGGCATTATTTACTTAAAGAATCAAAATAAACAGAAAGCAAAGAGAGAGCGGTCTGCTTTTCTTGCAATGAACAAGAATTTATGATGTCAAATAACTTGTCTTCGGAAAAATTAGTGGGTTGTTCAACGGTGAGAATATCATTTGGTGTGACATTTGGTGCTTTGCAAATTTTCAGTAACGTATCAAGTCGCATATTAACATTACCACGTTTTATATCTGCATAAGACCGATCGGAAAGTTCGTCTTTCTCAGCCACTTCTATTCTGGACATAAGCTTTTTGTTTCTGATCTCATATAATTTATTGCCAATCACCTTTAAATTGAAAACAAGCATTTTTCTTCCTCCTTATGTACTCTATATAGGAATTATACTTCCTAATTTTGTTGACAAACAGGAACAAAGGGCGTACAATTAAAGAAGAGAAGTTCCTATTTTCCTCAACAAAGGAGGGGCGGATTATGTTCGTTGAAAAAAATGTATTTATGATAATATGTCATAAAAATGTTTCGCAGGTCATTCGTCTGGCAAAAAGTTGTATATCGGATACTTCTGATGTGATCGTGCATGCAGATTCATTGATGGCGGCAGAAGAATATGCTGTTTTGGAGGAATTTTCCCGTAATCATTCCGGGGTTTATCTTACAGATCGGCGAATGCATGGCGAATTGGACAAAGCCAGTTTGGTGCATATAACCATGGAGATGGTGCACAAAGCATTCGATATTCAACAACAAAAAGGAGAGCACTATCGCTATTTTTGTTTGCTAAGCGGCCAGGATTATTTGATCAAACCTTTAAGTTATATTTGCGATGAATTGAAACGCAATTACCCAAAGCCATATATTGATTGTACACCTTATGATAAAAATGGTTGGATGTATAAAAAATTAAGATGGAATGTTTTAACCAATAAAATTAGACTGAAAATAGATGCTTTTTTTAAAAATCAACATAGACACCCCATAAGAGTAGCATTAATGGTTATATTGTTGCTTTTAAGCAAAAGTATGCATATTATAATGCCTGACCTATATCATCAAATACGAAAAAATGCTGATGTATATGGCGGTTCTGCATGGTGGATTCTTCCTGATATTGCAATTGATTATATATATCGTCGATATAGCGATTCTGATAAATTGGTGGAGTTGCTACTGCAGGCAATTACACCGGAAGAATTGTTTTTTCAAACATTGGCAATGCAATCGTCAGTTAAAGATGACATAGAGGTGAACGGCAAGGATGCCGTTGCACAAAATTGCAAAACTTGGGCATATTTTTATGACGATGACAAGCCGCCGGTAAACCATCCGTATACCTTTACGATAAATGAGTTTGAAAAACTAAAAAAATCAAACTGCTGGATTGCAAGAAAATTTGACCAAGATGTTGATGCTGAAATTTTGGATATGCTTGATGAGCATATTCAAAATCGAGTATAACAGAAAGTTTGCGATGAATAAAGAAAAACCGACAGATTTTGTCTGTCGGTTTTTTAGTGAGTGAATGTTTATAACAGTTTGAGCGTATCGGAAAATGATACAAAGTTTTCGGCGTGGGTTTCTTCGCTGATCAGGTAATCAACGTCGGCAAGGGAACATTGCCGAAACGGTGCGCGCGTGCCGAATTTTGAACTATCGCAGAGCAGTACTTTGGTTTTGGCATTTTTAAGCAT
>JAZROO010000084.1:0-13849 GCA_045648705.1 Eubacteriales bacterium
AAAAAACAACGGAGGTCGCGATGACAATTTTGAGAGATGAAAACTTTATAAAAAAAGCCAATGATTTCAAAAGACCGCTGATGAAAAGAACGGTTCGTCCGACAAAAATTGTGGAAATCACAAAGGACCCGACTGCTTTTCAAGGTCTTAAAATGAAAGAAGTCTCTGAGTTGAAACTTCCCCTTATCATGAACCGAGGTGACAAAGTCATCATCGACTTTGGTGACCACTGTGTCGGCTATCTTCATTTTGCACTTTCTAAGGCAGAGCAAAGCATCATTTCCGACTCCCCTGCCAAATTCCGCTTTTCCTTTGGTGAATTTCCGCTGGAACTTGCCACCGCTCCCGAAGATTATCACGGTTCTCTTGGCAACGGATGGTTGCAAAACGAGGAAAAAAGCATTGTTTTTATGCCCTATACGGGTGTTTTGGAGAGAAGATATTCTTTTAGATATCTTATGATTGAACGTATTGACAGTGCCAAATTTGTCGTTGAATTTTCCGATCTTTTTGCTGAATGTGAATCTGCTGTTACTCTCTCCGATGCAAAGAAGCTTGACATTAAAGATGCTGAGCTTAAAAGCATCTATGACATTTCGCTCAAAACCCTGCGCGAATGTGAGCAAGACGTCTTTGAGGACGGCCCCAAAAGAGATCGCAGATTGTGGATCGGTGACCTGCGACTGCAAGCACTCACCGATTACGTAACCTTTCAAAACATTGATCTGATCAAGAGATGCACCTATCTGTTTGCAGGATACAGAACCGAGGGCAAAAAAGTCGCCCATTGTGTCTTCCCCGATTCACCGCCCCATATAAACAATACGTTCTTTACCGACTATTCTCTGTTTTTCATTTCCTGCTTGTATGATTATATGCAAAACCAAGATGACCTTGCATTTGTGGAAGAACTCTATCCCGTTGCCTTGGAACAGGCGCAGATTGTATCTAACGAATATGATTTTGAGCAAAAGAAAAACAATCTTCGTCCATTTATTGATTGGTGCCCCGACCTTGATAAAGAAGTTGCTATGTTGGGTGTTTATATCTACACGCTCAAACAACTCAAAAGTATCTCCATCAAGCTTGAAAAACCTTATGAATGGATGGATGAGCAAATCAAAAAGGCAAGTGCTGTTCTTTTAAGCTTCCGCGATGAAGAGAGTGGTCTGTTTCTCCCCGAGTCAAAGCAGCTTTCCTGGCACTCGCAGGTATGGACGGTGCTCAGCGGCATCTTGTCCACCGAGGAAAGCGCAAAACTTTTGAAAAAAACAGCACAAGTTAACCCCGAATTTGTAATGCACACACCATATATGCTCCATTACTATATCGAGGCGCTGTACAGTTGCGGTCTGAAGGAACAAGTAATTGCCATTATTAAGAAACATTGGGGTAAAATCGTGGAGTTTGGCTTTGACTGTTGCCCTGAGATTTTCAATCTGGACAATCACTTTGACTCTCCTTACAACGCTCCTGAAATCAACAGTGCCTGTCACGCTTGGAGCTGTACCCCTGCCTACTGGATTTACAAATTATATAACTAAAAAGGTGATCATAATGGCTAAAAACAAAAGATTTGAAAAAGTTTATTCTCAAAGCATGGGATCGATGGAAATTTGGGTCGACAAAGAAACAGGCGTTCATTACTTATATCATAACGGCGGTTATTCCGGCGGATTAACTGTTTTACTGGATAAAGACGGCAAACCCGTCATTTCAAGTGAAGAAAGCAAACCATCGGTATGAGAGCAAAGTTGTTTTTTGGTGCCCTCTCCAAATTTTTGCTGGGCGTACTTTTAGTGGGCGCGCTGATATTTTTGCCTGCAGGTACTCTTTGCTTTTGGAGAGGATGGCTTTTGATGGGCATTTTGTTTGTGCCGATGTTTGTGGCAGGCATTGTGATGATGCTTGTAAACCCGAAACTGCTACACTCCCGACTGGATGCCAAAGAATCCCGCTCAAAGCAAGATCTGGTGGTAAAACTCAGCGGACTGATGTTTGTATTTGGCTTTGTGGTGGCAGGTCTTGGTTTCCGATTGGATTGGGTTACCTTGCCAAAAACAGTCACCCTTATAGGCGCAGTGCTCTTTTGCCTGTCCTATGCCCTGTATGCCGAGGTGCTCAGAGAAAACACCTTTTTAAGCCGCACCATCAAAGTCGAGGAAAGCCAAACGGTTATTGATACGGGACTCTACGCTCTGGTGCGCCACCCAATGTACCTTGCCACCTTATTTTTGTTTTTATCTATGCCGTTGGTGTTGGGCTCACTGTTTGCATTTATTATTTTTCTTTTATATCCTTTTATCATCACGCTTCGAATCAAAGATGAGGAAGCTATGTTACTCAAAGAACTTGCAGGTTACAAGGAATACACCCAAAAGGTAAAATATCGCTTAATTCCATTTATTTGGTAACGGGAAAACATTGCTTTTGTTTTAAAAAAGTGATATGATAAAGAAATGAAAAATATTGTTACGACAAATGCATATTGCAAACAAGTGTTTGGCGAAAAACTCTACAAACTCACGCTGTCTGCCGCCACCTCCTGCCCCAATCGCGAAAACGGGATGGGTGGTTGCATTTTCTGTTCGGCAGGCGGATCGGGGGAGTTTGCCTCTCCTGCCCATCTGCCCTTAGAGGAACAAATCAATCTTGCAAAAGCGCGTGTTTCAGAAAAGTTTTCGGGCAACCGCTTTATTGCATATTTTCAAAGTTACAGCGGCACCTATGGGGACATTTCGCACCTGCGGCAAATTTATCTTGCGGCGGCAAAACGCGAAGATATTGCCGCCATCAGCATTGCCACACGCCCCGATTGCCTTGGTGACGAGGTGATGGAAATGCTAAGAGAACTTGCCGCCATCAAACCGCTTTGGATAGAACTTGGTCTGCAATGCGCAAATGAAAACACCGCTCGGCTGATTCGCCGCGGCTATCCGTTTTCGGAATATGAAAACGCCATAAAGAAACTGCGCACCCTGCCCGTTCATATCATCACCCACGTTATATTGGGACTCCCCGGTGAGACCAAAGAGGATATGCTCGCCACCGCTCGCGCCGCCGCAGTCGGCGACGGCATCAAACTGCAACTGTTACATATATTAAAAGGAACGGCTTTGGAACAACTCTACCAAAGCGCCAAGTATACCCCTTTGGATGCAAGTGACTACTATGAACTGGTAGCAGATGCACTGGAAATATTGCCCGAGGGCATGGTGGTCCACCGTATGACAGGGGATGGATACAAACGCCTTTTGGTCGCGCCCCTTTGGAGCGCAAACAAAAAGAACACCATAAATTCACTGCACAAGGTTTTAAAGAAACGAGGATTTGAATTTAAATGAAACAATCAGTAGAAAGTTCGCGCCGCAGTACGTGGCACCGCTTTTTTGTATTACCCATTAACTTTATATTTATGGAAATCATCATCCGCATCGTTTCGGGTGCAGGCTTTTGGGACACGGGCTTGATTTTTTCCGTGCTTTTGAGCGCGAGTGTCGGCTTTATCTTTACGGTGCTTTGCAGTTTATACAGTGAAAAAGCCAACCGCCGCTTATTGCTTGGTATCCAGTGCGCCCTTTCGATATGGTATTGTGTGCAAATTATCTACCGCTCCTTTTTCGGCAGATTTTTGATCATTTACTCCCTCTTTGTCGGAGGTGCGGATCAGATTATTGCCTCGGGACTGGTGCAAAATACACTCGGTGCCATTTTAAGTTGTTGGTGGACCTTTCCGGTACTGGCACTGCCCGTCGTACATATCTGGCTGTACACCCGCCGTTTCACTATCGACAAAATTAATATCAAAGGTTGCCTGTGGCGACTGGCGGCAGGTTTTTCCGCTTTCGGTCTTTTGATCGGTATTGGATATCTTGTACCCTCTGTAAGAGAAGTGCAAAGAGACGTTTTCAATAAAGAAGCAAGTGTAAAAACCTTTGGCTTGTTCCGCGCCGAACTGATGGACATTCGGTGCAACATTTTAAAGATCGGCGGCAAAGGAAAACTGGAGATCGTACCCACCGATGCTCCCGTTGACACTCCCAAAGAGCCTGAATACAAACCGCAGGTGATGGACATTGATTTTGCCGCCCTTGCCCAAAGCGAAACTGATGAGGACATTCAAAATCTTCATCACTATTTTGCAAACGAAACACCCTCCTATCAAAACGAATATACAGGAATGTTTGAAGGGTATAATCTCATACAAATTACCGCAGAGGGTTTTTCTCCCTATGCCATTGATAAAGAAATTACCCCTACCCTGTATAAAATGTACTCGGGCGGCTTTCAGTTTACCAATTTTTACACACCGTTGTGGGAGGTTAGCACCTTTGACGGTGAATACTGCGCCACCACAGGTCTGATTCCCAAAAGCGGCGTATGGAGTTATTATCTGGCAGGAGAAGAACAGGTATTACTGCCTTTCACCATGCCGCAGCAGTTCCGTCACGACGGACTGGAAAAGGTGCGCGCCTATCACAATCACACCTATTCCTACTACCATCGCGACATTTCGCACAAAAACATTGGTTTTATCTACAAAGGCATCGGCAACGGACTGGAAGAGTCCGTTAACGGAAAATTGTGGCCTGAAAGCGACGTGGAAATGCTCAAAGCCACCACCGCTGAATATTTAAACGAAGGTCGCTTTATGACCTACTATATGACGGTCAGCGGTCATCTTGAGTATAATTTTGACGGTAATGCCATGGCATCGCGTCACAAGGAAGAAGTGTCCGCTCTGCCCTACTCCGAGGCGGTACGCGCTTATTACGCCTGTAACCTTGAACTTGATCTTGCGATGGAGCATTTACTTGCCGAGCTTGAAAAAGCGGGTGTGGCGGATAAAACGCTGATTGTCATCACCCCCGACCACTACCCCTACGGACTGGAAGATAAAAGTAGCGACAACCCCTATCATTATTTTGATGAAATTGCAGGGCACAGCATCGACCCCAACTTTGAACTTTATAAAAGTTGCCTTTTGATCTATTCCCCCTCGATGACTGAGCCTGTTGTGGTGGATAAATATTGTTCATCTTTAGATGTTATTCCCACCCTCAACAACCTCCTTGGCTTTGAATATGATTCAAGACTTTTGATGGGACGGGACATCTTGTCCACCGCAGACCCCCTTGTTCTCTTTATGGACCGCAGTTTTATCACCGATAAAGGAAAATACAATGCCACCACCGGTGTTTTTGAATGTTTTGCGGGACAAACGCTCCAAAACGAGCAAGAGTATGTCGACAAAATGAAAAAGATCGTTTCCAACAAATTTAAAGTCAGCGCTTCTATGTTGGATAATGATTATTATCGCACCGTAATCTCAAGAGAACATTATCTGCCCGAAAACTAAAAGGCGCACATTTCCCACCTATAACTAACCAAAAATAAAAGGTCACACTTCTTTTGGAAGTGTGACCTTTTGATTATTTGAGCATTTCGTTTAACTTATAAAGAACGGGTTCAAAACGTGCACCGTAGGTGTGCGTCGGGTCTTTGGCGCTTTCGGTAATGCACTCAAGCACAAAGTCTGCTGCAATACGTGCCGCATCATAGGCATCTTTGCCGCGCATTAATGCTCCCACAAAAGCTGAAGCGTAAATATCACCTGTTCCGTGGCAGGAATTGGGCAATTTGTCGTGACAATAGTATCTGCAGTTGGCACCCTGTTGCACAAGTACGCCTGTTTTGCCCTGTTCATAACCGACACCGGTCAGAATAATATTGTCGCATCCAAGCGCTTGCAATTTTTTAACCACGTTTTCAATGTATGCCGCATCATAGCTTTCGCGGTACTCCACGCCTGTTAAAAAGCATGCTTCGGTCAGATTGGGTACCAGATAATCTGCTTTGCCGCAAAGACCTTTCATCTCTTCAACAAACGCCATATCAAAGCCAACGTATAATTTGCCATTGTCTGCCATCGCAGGATCGACAACCTTCAGAGCGTTTTTACCGAACTCAGCAAACAAATTGCTGACGTATTCGATCTGCTTACTTGAGCCGAGGTAGCCGGTGTAAATTGCATCAAAGCTTAAATTCTCTTTTGCCCAATGCTTTGCAATTGCAGGCATATCTTCGGTCAAATCACGAAAGGTCCAACCTGTAAACCCTGCCGTATGGGTGGAAAGCACGGCTGAGGGCAATACCGCCGTTTCCACACCGCAGGCGGAAATCACGGGCAGTGCCACCGTCAGAGAACATTGACCCACACAGGAAATATCTTGTACTGTTAAAATTCTTTTGTAATCCATTTTTATCAAACTCCTTTGATACTATTATATGGATTTTTGGTATTAAAGATATAGTCAGTTTTAAACAATTTTATATGACCAGTTTATTTGGCGGCTTTTCTTCGTTTTCTGCGCACCCGATGAATGTGCCGTTCCAGTTCACCGCTGTGAATCAAATCTGCCAACACGTATTGCTCAAACACCGGCACGGTGCAGGAATAAAAGCCAAGATTTTGGCTAAATTCGGTGAGCAAATTTTCAGGTAGCACCATATATCCCACGCGCAAAGAAGGCGCCACGGTGGAGGAAAAGGTGTTAAGATAAATAACCCGTTCACTCATGGAAAACACCGTATCCTCCCCTTTTGCCCAGACGGAGAATTCACTGTCGTAATTATCCTCGATGATGTAGCCGTCGCGCTGTGATGCCCAGGCAATATACTCGCATCTCTTAGATACCGTTGCCGTAACCCCCGTGGGATAGGAATGAAAGGGAGTAACGTGCAGCACCTGCGCCTGCGAGCGCAAAAGTTCACTGCTTTTAATCCCGTCAGCCCCCATTTTGAGCAGTTCCGTCTTGCCGCCGCACGCGGCATATACTCTGCGGATTTTGTCATACCCCGGGCTTTCCAGTGCAAAGCAATATCCGTTGAGCAGTTGCGCTATCAGCATATAAAGGTATTCTGCGCCCGAGCCGATGATGACCTGCTCCGGTCGCACCGCCATACCTTTGCGCGCAAGATACGAGGCAATGGCACTTCGAAGTTCGGGACATCCGTGGTTGGGAGATTTAACAAGAATGCGCTCCCCGTAGTCATTCAGCACGCGGCGCATAATACGCGCGAGCACCGAAAAGGGAAAACTGCCGCCATCGGTATGTACGTTTTGCGGAAACACTGCCGCCACTTCCCTTGCGGCAGAAAAATCGCCCTGATGGTAGCTGACAAAATAGCCACTGCGCTCCTTTGCTTCAATATATCCCTCATCTGCCAATATGGCGTAGGCGTGTTCCACAGTAATGACACTTACCCCCGCCGCCTTCGCCATCACGCGTTTGCTGGGCAGACGACTGCCGTCGGGATATCTTCCCGACACAATGTCCTCCCGTAAACGAAGATAAAGTTGTAAATACGCGCTCTGTTTCATCTGATTATATCTCTTTTCTTTAATTCGTTACTTTTTATATGACCAATTATATCCCACCCACAAGATAAAGTAAAGCAAAATCTTTCCTTGAAAAATAAATTCATATGTGGTACAATAAAGCGTAAATTATTTCGATTTTGGAGTGAAAGAAAATGTCCGGACACAGTAAATGGAAAAATATTATGCACAAAAAGGGCAAGACTGACGCCCAGCGTGCCAAAGTCTTTACCAAAATGGCAAAGGAAATTATGGTAGTGGTTAAAGAAGGCGGCCCCGATCCTGCCTCCAACTCCCGCCTTGCCGACGTAATTGCCAAAGCAAAGCCCGCCAACGTTCCCAATGACAACATTGAGCGTGCCATCAAAAAAGGCGCCGGTGCAGAAGGCGGCGCAGATTATGAAACTCTGATTTATGAGGGTTACGGCCCCGGCGGTGTTGCCGTCGTGGTAGAATGTCTGACCGATAATAAAAACAGAACGGCAGGCAACGTGCGCCACTTCTTTTCCAAATTCGGCGGTTCACTGGGTGCCACGGGAAGCGTTTCCTGGCAGTTTAAAACCTATGGACAACTGATTATTGAAAAAGCTGACAACATCGACGAAGACGAGCTGATGATGTTTGCACTGGATAACGGTGCCGATGATTTTAGCGGTGAAGATGAAGCATACGAGATCATTTGCGCACCCGAAGCTTTTGGCGCATTGCGTCAGGCTTTGGAGGCAGAGGGCTATGCCTTCCTGTCCGCAGAAGTTACCCGTATTCCCGATAACGAGGTTACCCTCACCGACGAAAACGACTTGAAGTTTATGGGACTGTTGCTTGAAAATCTGGAAGATGATGACGACGTGCAAAACGTTTATCACAACGCTTCCAACGAAGACCTGTAAATTACACTCTACACATATAAAACGCGCAGATGAAATTTCATCTGCGCGTTTTTTTATTAAATGTCCAATTTATTGATTACGTCCTTAAGTGTCTGCGCACTGTGATGCAACGCTTTGGTTTCTTCATCACTCAAAGGTACCAATACTTTGGCAACCACACCTTCTTTACCGACCACACTAAGAGTAGACAAGCAAACATCTCTGATACCATATTCCCCGTGCAACATGGTGGAAACGGTCATCGTGGTGTCCACCCCGTCCAGAATGCATTTGCAAATATGGCAAACCGAAGAACTGACGGCATAATACGTTGCGCCCTTTCTTTCAATAACACTGGCGCCACTGCGACGTACATATTCCTCTATCTCAGCAAAATTGATTTCGGGGTATTGGCGGATACTGCCACCCAAAGATTCACGATATTGTCTGATAGGAATATTGGAAATATTGGCAAGTGACCACGGGATAAAAGAACTGTCCCCATGTTCGCCCAATACATAAGCGTGAACGTTTTTCTGATTGATGTCATAATGCTGACTCAGGCGTGTGCGCAGTCTTGCGGTGTCCAGTATCGTGCCGCTACCAACGATCTGATGCTCGGACAGACCCGAACATTTATAAAAAGTATAGGTGAGCACGTCTACGGGATTGGCAACAATAACATATACCGCATTCGGTGCATAACGGGTAATCTGCGGAATAATGGTTTTGGTAATGTTTACATTGGTTTGCGCCAATTCAAGTCTTGTTTGTCCCGGTTTACGTGCAACGCCTGAGCAGACTACTACGATTTGAGAATCCTTGGCATCCGCGTAATCTCCGGCATAAACTTGAGTTGAGGTACTAAAAGGTGTACCCTGTTCGATATCCATCGCCTCGCCTTTGGCGCGCTCGGAATTAACGTCTATCAATACAATTTCGGTGGCAATGCCGGTGACCGACATGGTGTATGCAATGGTGGAGCCGACGGCGCCGGATCCGATAATGGTAATCTTTGACACTCTATTTTCCTCTCCTTATCAATTTTGAATGTATGATACGTATTTTTGTGCGGCAGAGGGGGTGAGGTTGGACAAACTGACCCCGCGCACCTGACCGTCCGCGTTGATAAAATAGGTCACCGGACAGGTCGTTACATTATAAAGTGCGGCAATTTCACCTTTTTGATCTGCAATCACAACGTCGGCAGTAAGGTCGTTTTCATCAAGATAACTTTTAATTTCCTTACCGCTTGTTTCGCCGATGGCGACCAGCACCGTCTTTACACTTGTTTTGCTTTTTGAAGCCGCCAGATTGGTCAAAAGCGCTTTGCCGTCCCCTTGTGTACGGTCAAAGAAAATCAGCGCCACACCATCTTTATAGTTTTGGCTGAGGGTAAAGGGGGTGCCAAAAGCGTCTGTTGCCGTAAAATCAATTGCTTCTCCCAGCGCTTTGTCGCCGCCCATCAGTTCTGCGGCACCAAACGCGACAGCGATAATCACCACCACCGCCAATATAATCAATAACACGGGTTTGACAAAACCGCTCATATTTCCGCGCATAGTTTTTCCCTTCCGTAATTGTGGGTACTTTTATTATTCTATCGTCTGTTTTTCGGTAATCAGCAGGTCACAGCGCATGTCGTGCTCTTTTCTCGGAACACTCTCATGCAGTAAAACGTCTCTGCAAAGCAACATACTTTTGCCCGTAAAATCTGCCAAAAATCGATCATAATATCCGCCGCCGCGGCCGACACGATACCCCTCTTTATCCGCGCAAACGCAAGGAACGATGCATAAATCAATGCTTTCGCCAAGCGGTGCGCCGATGGGAGGCTCGGGAATACCGTAGGCGCCCTCGCTCATTTCGCCAAGAGAATAAATGACGTAGGGTGTCATCTTCCCTTCGGGCTCACACAGCGGAACGCACACCGTTTTCCCTTCTCTGAGGGCATATTTGATAATAGAACGCGTATCCACCTCGTTGTTCATGGAAACGTAGCAAAATATGGTCTTTGCCTGTTGAAATAACGGGTGGGTAATCACCTTTGAGGTAATGGCATTATTGCTTTTGGCAATATAGCCACGCTCAAAATCAAACGTTTTGGCAAGATATCTGAGTTTGCTTTTATTCATAATCATTTCCGCCTTTATGAACAATGCCGAACAACCGCATACCATTGTCACGGGTGATTTTGGCAATTTCTTCGGTAGCAGTGCCGCGAATTTGCGCAATCTTTTCTGCAATCAAGGGCAAAAACATCGGTGTGTTGAGTTCTCCCCGATGCGGCTCGGGCGCAAGATACGGACAATCGGTTTCAATCAGTAACCTTTCGGGCGGCACAAACTGCGCTACCTCCTGGGCTGTTCTGGCGTTTTTGAAGGTAACCACACCGCCAAGCGCAATGTAGTACCCCATTTTAACCAGTTGTCCCATCGTGTGAATACTACCTGCATAGCAGTGCATCACACCCTTAACGTCGGGAAACATTTTAAGAATTTCCAATGTATCCGCCATCGCATCTCTGGAATGAATGGAAACGGGTTTTTTGAGCTTTTGCGCCAGTTCCATCTGACGAATAAACCAGTATTTTTGCTTTTCCTTATCGGTGTCCTCCGGCCAATGATAATCCAGCCCGATTTCTCCGATACACTTAACGCGCGGCTCGGTTGCCCACGCGGCAAGTTCGGCAAATTCCTCTTCGGTCATATTCTGTGCCGCGGCAGGATGATAGCCTACCGCCGCCAATATATAGGAATTATGTCTGGCAAGACGAAGGGCGCTTTGGCAACTTTCCCTGTCAGCCGCTACCGCCATCAACGGCGCCATACCGGCACCGGGCAACTCGCGCAACAGCTCACCGCGCACGTCCCTCATCTGCTCATCATCTAAGTGTGTATGCGTATCAAAAAACATTAGTGAATCTTCGCTCCTATATCCAGTTCATCGGCAAACAGTACTTTCACAGTACCGTCTTTATTATCCCCGGCAAGTATCATTCCCTCGGAAATCTCACCGCAAAGTTTGGCAGGTTTTAAGTTGTCAACAATAATAACCTTTTTGCCGATCAGGTCTTCGGGGGCATACCAAGGGGCAATGCCGCTGACGATCTGACGGGGACCCGTACAGGACTCCACCTGCAACTTCAAAAGCTTTTTGCTTTTTTCCAGTTTCTCGCAAGCGCAGATTTTTGCCACGCTCAAGGAAACCTTCATAAAGTCCTCAATCCCAATGATGCCGACGGGTTCTTGTTTTACTTGTTCTTTCTTCGGCTCGGGCTTGGGCGCAATCTGCTCGATTTTCTTTTCCATTTCTTTGGGGTCGATACGGGCAAACAAGATTTCTCTCTCACCTACGTGAGCACCCGCTTTGACACCGCCGAAGGTGGCAAGAGATTCAAAATCTGCCACAGGAGAAGCGATCTGACGCAGCATTTTCTCTGCCGTTTCGGGCAGGAAAGGTGCAATCAGTACCGCCGCAAAGCGAATTGCCTCGCAAAGATTGTACAGTACCGTTGCCAAACGCTCGTGGTCACCGTCAGGCTTACCCAGTACCCAAGGAGTCGTTTCGTCAATATACTTGTTGGCACGTCTTAAAACGGCAAAAACTTCGTCTATGGCGTCGGCTACGTGCAAGGTGTCCATTTTCTCTTTGGTTTTGGCAACGGCGCTCAAACAAACGTTTTTGAGTTCCTCGTCCACCTCGTCGCACTTAACGGGCGCTTTGATTTCCCCGTCAAAGTATTTTTCGATCATAGATACGGTACGGCTGACCAGATTGCCCAGAATGTTGGCAAGGTCGGAATTGACACGCTCAATCATCAGATCATATGAAATGGTGCCATCGTTACCAAACGGCATTTCGTGCAATACAAAATAGCGCACAGCGTCAACACCGAACAGTTCCACCAACTGATCGGCATACATTACGTTGCCCTTGGATTTACTCATTTTACCGTCACCCATCATCAACCACGGATGACCGAAGATCTGATGAGGCAACTCCTCACCCAAAGCCATCAGCAAAATGGGCCAATAAATCGTGTGGAACCGCAAAATGTCCTTACCGATCAAATGCACGTCGCAAGGCCAATACTTTTTATAAAAATCACTGTGATTGCCGTCAATATCAAAACCGGGGAAGGTAATGTAGTTGGAAAGGGCGTCGATCCATACGTATACGACGTGACCCTTGTCAAACTCTACCGGTACACCCCAATCAAACGAGGTACGGGAAACGCACAGATCCTGCAGTCCGGGTCTGAGGAAGTTGTTGAGCATCTCGTTTTTACGGCTTTCGGGTTGGATAAACTGAGGATGCGTTTCAATGTGCTCAATCAGCTTGTCCGCATATTTCTGCATTTTGAAGAAATAGGCTTCCTCTTTGGCAGGTTTTACTTCTCTGCCGCAGTCGGGGCACTTACCGTCCACCAACTGTCCCTCGGTATAAAAGGACTCGCAAGGAGTACAGTACATACCCTCATAAGCGCCTTTATAGATATCCCCTTGCTCATAGAGCTTGGTGAAGATCTGCTGCACCTTTCTTTCGTGCTCTTTATCGGTGGTGCGCACAAAACGGTCGTAGGTGGTATTCATTCTGTCCCAAATCGACTGAATGACGCCTGCCGTCTTGTCGACATATTCCTGCGGAGAAAGACCTGCCTCCTTGGCTTTGAGCTGAATCTTTTCACCGTGCTCATCGCTTCCGGTCTGAAAATATACGTCATACCCTTCTGCTCTTTTAAAACGGCAAATCGCATCCGCCAACACAATTTCATAGGTGTTGCCGATGTGAGGCTTTGCCGAAGCATAGGCAATCGCAGTTGATAAATAATATTTTGGTTTCATTTTTCATACCCTCTTTATAATACAGTTGTAATCATTATATTATATATATTTATATTTTTCAAGAGATAAAAGATATTGAATTTTCGAAAATTATATTGTACAATAGTTATATACAATTTTTTCAAAGGAGAAATAAAATGGACAAGACTTTCATTGTTGAAATGAGTGCTCGTCACCTTCACGTTACTAAAGAAGACCTTGAGACTCTGTTTGGCAAAGGCCACGAGCTGACCCCCAAAAAAGATTTGAGCCAACCCGGCCAGTTTGCCTGCGAAGAAAGAGTTGATCTGATTGGTCCCAAAAAGACCATTCCCGGTGTTTCCATCCTCGGCCCCTGCCGTCCTGAAACACAGGTAGAGGTTTCCCTGACCGACGCTCGTACCCTCGGTGTTGCCGCCGCCATCCGTGAGAGCGGAGATATCGAAGGAACAGAGGGTATTATCCTCAGAGGACCTGCAGGTGAGGTTACTTTGACCAAAGGCGTTATTGCCGCCAAACGTCACATTCATCTGACTCCCGAAGATGCCGAGCGTCTGGGCGTTGTTGACAAAGAGATTGTCGGCGTTAAAATCGAAAGCGAAAGAAGCGCCATGCTCCAAGACGTTGTCTGCCGCGTCAGCCCCTCTTATGCTGCCGCCATGCATATTGATACCGACGAAGCAAACGCTGTTTGCCTGCCCAGAAATGCCGTTGGTACCATCGTAAAATAATTTTATCAACATAAAAAACGGAGTCTCCGAGCGGAGACTCCG
>JAZROO010000085.1:0-2409 GCA_045648705.1 Eubacteriales bacterium
ATCCTCTGTTACGACATCAGCAAATGGAAAAAGTATGAGCAGCCCCTCTCATCCAAGAACCTACACAGCAGCGGCCCCGAAAAGCCCAACCGGAAATATTTCGTCCGCACAGGAAACACCACTTACGGCATCCAGAACCTGGCATACGACAAGAATTCTGGCCACATGCTGGCAGCTGTTTATCCCGGCAAGAAGGCCGAATGGCCCAATTACAATCTTTTTGTGATTGACGGCACGCAGAAGCCCCAAAAAGCCAATCTCCTAGGATTTGACCACCCCACCCATGAATGGACATTAAGCCTACTGCCGCAAGGAGAGCACGATGCCAAGACCGACACCTGGGGATTCCGATTCCCTTACGGCAGCACAGGCATCTGCTCGCTTGGAGACGGTTATTTCTATGTATCGCATCCCGGAAAGGATGCCCAGACCGGCCAGCAATGCACCACACTCTATTTATATAAGTGGAATGGCAACGAATGGCACTTGGTGGAGTAAAAAATTCTGCGACTCCGCCACCAACACTTTTGGGATTCAAGAAATGCCCGCGATTCTGTCGCTGGCATTTTTTGTCTCGGGCAACCCCGCGGCTCAGTCGACAATCTTATCAAATAAAGCCCAAAACTACCGAAACTAAAGAAAAGAGGTGATGAAAGAAATACTTATTTACTAATTTTTAGAATACCCCTAAAGTATTTTTTCACGATTATCGTTTCATTTACAAAGATTTTATATACCTTTGCATTGTGTTCTTCGGAACGCAACCATTTTATTTGCTCGAATCTCTCATCCGAACTGCGACCTCGAATAAAGAGAACAAGGGCTAAAATCTCACAATCGTTGGAGCCGCACCTATACAGTGCAGGCTTCACCATAGATTGTGAGAGGTTGTCGCAGACCTGGATGAGAGTATGGAGGGTCTGCACTGTTTCTTTACCCGGAATGTTAGTGCCGGCTTTTCAAATTGAAAATTTTTGTATTAACTAACATAAAAGGTAAGTAAAATGAAACACTGGTTATTTTTAATGTTGTTCTGCTGCGCGGTCTGCGCATCGGCACAAGACGTGATTGTAAAAAAAGACGGCTCAACTGTGGTTTGTCGGGTATTGGAAGTGAAAAGCTCTGAAGTAGTCTACAAATTATGGACTGAGCGAAACGGTTCCAGCTACATTATGGATCTTTCCCTTGTTTCTTCCATCAATTATGAAAGCGGCAAAAAGGAGTCTTTCTCTGAAATTATGGAAAACAAATATTCTCCTTATAATCAAAATAATGGAGAGAGACAGATAAATGATAAGGCGTTGTTGATAATGGATATGGACAGTAAAGGGAATCTGAAAAAAGCAAAGAGATTAAAAATTGCAGGGTATACAGGAATTGGGGTAACTTTTTTAATCGGAGGTGCGATAATGACCATTGACGGAGTAGATAGTAACGATTTTTTTAAGGAAGACGGTTTTGTTGCTGGCGCATGTTTAATCTCGGCTGGTGCTGTTGTTGCCATACCATGTTTATGGAAAGGCTATAAAATGTCAAAAGAATATAAAAGAATCCAAAACTACGCACTTTATCAACAAAATTTCAAACTAAAAAACGGAAACAGCATTACACCAAGCGTTGACATGCTGAAATATACCGACAAAGGTTTCAACACCCAAACCATAGGACTGGGATTGAGTTATAATTTCTAACACACTTAAAATGAATGGACAATGAAAAGATTTAGTTTTATATTGATTTGTAGTGCCATTTGCCTCATTACGTTTTCTTCTTGTAGGTCATCTGCTGGAGCAGGAGGTGCAGGCAGCGGTGTTACCGTAGATGCCAGAGGAAGAAGTCGGACAGATTACGACCTTTTGCCCGTTGGCAACAGAATAACCTATACCATCGACATCTCCACCCCAGAAGGTAAACAAAAACTGAGCAATATCACCCTTGAACAAGCAAAAGTTTTGGCAGAAACAGAAGCCGCCCGCAAATATAATTGCGACAGATTGATTGACCCCCGTTTCGACTTTCTAAGAAATGGAAAGCGCATTCTCCGCATTACAGTGGACGGACGTCCCGGAGTATATAAAACCAGAGGAAACTATTAAGATTCCCGCACCAGACAGGAAATTGACATCAACGTAAGGCGTTGAGCAGAAACATGATTATAGAAAAACAGGCAGTCGCATCACGCCGTCTGCCTGCTTTTCGTTTTATTGGTAGAAAATATCCCATCTTCTTCCATTTCTATCTCCATTGATTCCGTTTTTTAGCCAGACTACCTTAATATCTCGCAATTTTTATGTAAATTTGCGGATAATTATGGAAACAAAATCGCAGATAAAAGCTTTTGCGCTGTACAGGTTGCCCCACTCTGCCGAAATACGTTTGGTCAGAGAGGAAGAGCAACCGGTACTTTCC
>JAZROO010000086.1:0-5447 GCA_045648705.1 Eubacteriales bacterium
CCTCCCGTTTATTTTAAACATATATATCCATTATATAAAATAATATAAAATAATGCAAGTAGTTATAATAAAAAACGGCAGATTAGGGAGACACTTCGTAAAGAAGTGTTCTCTCTACTTTCTTTTTATATAAAAATTGGCACTTCGGCTTGAAAGTGTCATAGTGGGTTACATACTTTGAAATTACACCTATCTCAAAGATAAAATAGTTAGTGATATTGTGAGACGGGTCTCACAGTGATATTCTTTAGAACACCTCGCCTATGGCGAGATATTTCTAAAGAGTGATATTGAAACCTAATGGTTTCAGTTATATTATATTCGCCCTCGAAACTGTCCGAAGGACAATATCACGATGCGAAGCATCATATAACTGCTTTAGCAATATAACTCGCCTTTGGCGAATATAACTGAGGCACCTTCCTTACGGAGGGTGCCTCTACTCTGCCGTTTTATATTTGTTTAAAAATTCACTGACCAGTGCTCTGTAACGCTCGGGCTCTTTCATTGAAGCATACACGTGACCGCAGCTATCAAACAGTTCATACTGTTTGGGGCCACCGTAGTAATCAAAAATCGTTTGGCTGAGCGCGTGCGGCACGGTGGGGTCGGCAGTGCCGTGAATGAGCAGCAGCGGAAGTTTTGCATGCTGATAATCGGCACCGATCACTTCATTAAATTGCCATCCGGCAAGTAGCCTTGTCCAAATACTGCAAAAGTAGATTACGGGTCGGGCAGGTACCTTGGTGCGCAGGGACATAGAGTAGGCAAACTGCTCTGTGGGGTCACCGAACGGACAGTCGGCAATCACACCGCGCACGTTTTCGGGCAGTTTCAGCAATGTTGCCATAGATACGGCGGCGCCACCCATCGACATACCCGACAAAAAGATGTTTTTGGGTTTCTCGGTTTGGTTAAGGTATTCTGCCCAGGCAACAACGTCGTAGCGTTCTTTAATGCCGAAAGAAAGGTATTTGCCCTCGCTTTGCCCGTGGGCGCGTTGGTCGGGTAGCAACAGATTGTATCCAAGTTCGTGGTAAAAGCGCAAAAGCGGTGCAAATTCATAAACCGCTGTTGAACGATAACCGTGCATTAAAATCAGCGTATCGTCACTGCCTGCCGAAAGATAGTAGCCCGTCAGTTTCAGTCCGTCATGGGAGGTGGTGGTGAGGGTTGTGAGCGGTTGCGCAAAAAACCATTTCTGCCCTGCCAATATCTCCTCGGCAAAACGGGGACGAGCCGTCGTCGAAACGGGGGTGGGGACATCTTTTTTGTTTACGGTGCAGGTGCTTTTGACGATCAGATATGCCACCGCCATCATCACCAAAATTGCAAGAAGGAGAATTGCTGCTAATATTTTCAAAATGGATCACCTCGTTTGAAATATCTTATCATATTTTTATGCTTTTTGCAATAAAATATCGCGAAAGCAAACACCTTGTCACCCTCAAAGCGTTGATAACACACACTTTGCGGCACTTTTGTGCAAAACTCGGTGGAAAATGTGCAAAACTGTGAAAAGCTAAATGTAAGGCAAATTGCTTTACAGCCGTGTTGACAAAACTGCCCAAAAAAGTTACAATACAAATAGCACAGGAGGGGATTGCTATGACACAGGTGGAAACAGAACGTAAGTTTATTATACGGAAACCGTTGGCACTCAACGGGTTGAGGTATGTCGATATCGTGCAGACCTACCTTGTTTCAGAGCGCGGAACACGACGGGTGAGAGCCACCCAAAGCGGCAATGTAAAGAAATATTACTTTACAGAGAAAATCCACAAGTCCGCCCTCTCAAATTTTGAAACCGAGCGCGAAATTGATGAAAAAACCTACATTTCACTGCTGGGCGAGGCGGATAAGACCCGAAATCCCATCCAAAAGCGGCGCTATTATTACCCCTTTGAAAAGTGGCTCTTTGAGATCGACGTTTATCCCTTCTGGCAAAATCAGTGCGTTATGGAAGTGGAAATGAAAAGCGAGAAAGAAGCCGTTTGCTTTCCGCCGGACATTGAGATTATCAAAGAAGTTTCACTTCAGAAAGAATATAAAAATTATGCCTTGGCGCAAAAAATCCCCGATGAACTTATATAAAAAATCTTGCTTCCAAACGGAAGCAAGATTTTTTTATGCAGAGAAGAGAGCACTGTCTTTTAAGTAGAACTGTGCCCTGTGTTATTGTGTTATGTTCTTGTTCTCTCTGTATTACGGATAAAGATGAATGACATTTTTGCCGCGGTGCTCGGCATATTCGGTAAAATCACGCGCTTTTCCTGTGATGTCGCGTACATAGCAAATGACAGTGTCTGCCTGAGAGATCATCCATTTATTGCGATGAATGATACGATAGCGAGGAAGTGTTTTTTCTAGGCCCTCTGCCAGTATTGTCGGATGTTCTTTGACTGAATTTTTGTCTGTAGGATAGTAAGCCAATACCACATAATAACGAATATGTGGAAATTCGGTTTGCAGTCGTTTGAGGACGTGGGCAACGCATCGGTCAAATGCTCCGTGATTTCCTACGTAGAAAGTATGTGCATCGTGTAAAGTAATCAATTCGATCAGAACTTGCTGCAAACGGTCAATTATATTATCATGGTAATCTCGATTGCCGATAAAAGTACAAATCATTTTAAAACCTCAAAAATTTTAATTATAATAATCTATAGCCGTAGAATACGGCTATAGATTATTATAATACTTTATTTCCGTGGTTACAATATAATAAATTAAATTTGTGACGAGGAAATGCTATGTTAGATTATAAATCTATTGGAAAACGAATTAAAATTGCGCGGATTCGTGCAGAAATGACACAGGAGCAATTGGCAGAAAAGGCAGACATCTCTCCGACTCATTGCAGTAATATTGAAACCGGAACAACAAGGGTGAGCCTTACCACGATTGTTGAAATTGCAAATGCTTTGGATATTACAGCCAATGATCTGCTTTGCGACCAAGTAAAAGCGGAGCGAGTAACGTTTGAAAAAGAAATCTCTGCTATGTTATCGGATTGTGATAACCAAGAGATCCGTATGATCTGTGATTTGATCGCCTCGTTTAAAGAAACTTACAGAAAAAACCATATTTAAGTAAAAATCCTTACACGTATGAACGAGGTTCCTAAGGACAGAAAAAGATGCACGAAATTTTCGTGCATCTTTTGTTTTTATCTTATACCTTGATAAGTAGCAACACAACAGACCCGTCTGTTTGTGTTACAATATTGTTCAGTTATATTTTACCATATTGTTGCAGCGGATTGCAATATAAAAAGGCGTCAGACAAAATCTGTCGGCTTATGGTTGTGGGGGTAAGAAGTATATTCTTATTTAATCAGGGAAGTGCCGGTCATTTCGGCAGGTTGCTCCAGCCCCAACAGTTTGAGCATGGTGTGGGCAATGTCGCACAGTTTGCCGCCCTCGCGGAGCTCACAGTTTTCACCCACGACGATAAAGGGAACGACGTTGGTGGTGTGGGCGGTGAAGGGGGAACCGTCTGCTTCTGCCATTTGGTCGGCATTGCCGTGGTCGGCAGTGATGAGCATTTTACCGTCCATTTCCTTTACGGCGGCTACGACTTTGCCGACACAGGTGTCTACCGTTTCTCCGGCTTTGACAGCAGCGTCAAAAATACCGGTGTGACCAACCATATCGCAGTTGGCAAAGTTGAGGATGATAACATCGTATTTGCCGCTTTTGATTTTTTCTACCACTTTTTCGGTGACCTCGGGTGCGCTCATTTCGGGCATAAGGTCGTAGGTGGCAACTTTGGGGGAGGCGATCAGCTCTCTGTCCTCACCCTCGGATACCTTTTCAACGCCACCGTTAAAGAAGAAGGTAACGTGGGCATATTTCTCGGTTTCGGCAATGCGGAGCTGAGAAAGGCCGTTGGCGGAAAGGTATTCACCCAGTGTGTTGTCCAAAGTCTGCGGACGGAATGCCACGTGCACGTTCGGCATGGTGGCATCATACTGAGTCATACAAACAAAGAAAACATCCTTCTTGCCGCCCTGACGGACAAAACCGTCAAAATCAGCGTCGACAAAAGTGCGGGTGATTTCCCTTGCTCTGTCGGGGCGGAAGTTGAAGAACACAATGCTGTCACCATCTTTGATTTGCGCATTTTCTGCGCAAACGGTGGGCAGGACAAACTCGTCGGTCAGTGCCTTGCCTTCGGCATCGATGGTTTCATAAGAGGTTTTGATGGCGGCAACCGCACTGTCGGTCTTGTTGCCCTCGCCGTATACCATAGCGGCATAAGCAAGGCTGACGCGTTCCCAACGATTGTCGCGGTCCATAGCGTAGTATCTGCCCATTACGGTGGCAACTTTGCCGACACCGATTTTTTCCATTTCAGCCTCGGCTGCTGCTACGAAATCTGCGGCAGAGGAGGGCGGAACGTCACGTCCGTCAAGGAAAGCGTGCAGATATACTTTGGTAAGACCCTTGCGTTTTGCAAGTTCTAAAATTGCATAGAGATGGCTGTTGTGAGAGTGAACACCACCGTCGGACAAAAGACCCATAACGTGCAGAGCACTGCCGTTTTTAAGAGCATTGTCAATCGCCTCTACCAAAGCGGTGTTTTCAAAGAAATCACCGTCAGAGATGCTTTTGGTGATGCGGGTCAGCTCTTGATAAACAACTCTGCCGGCACCGATATTGGTGTGACCGACTTCACTGTTACCCATCTGACCGTCGGGCAAACCTACGTCCATACCCGAAGCACCGATTACGGTGTTGGGGCAGGTTGCCATCAAATTGTCCATCACAGGAGTGTTGGCGGAATAGATGGCGTTGCCCTGTGTGTTTTCATTGCAGCCGTAGCCGTCCAGAATACAAAGTACCAGAGGTTTTTTCATCGCAAATACCTCTTACTTGCTGGCGGCTTTGACGATAACGGCAAAGTCCTCAGCTTTGAGGGAAGCACCGCCGATGAGTCCACCGTCAACGTTTTCTTTGGCAATCAAGCCTTCGGCATTTTTAGCGTTCATGGAACCACCGTATTGAACGGTAACGCTCTCGGCTACTTCGTTGCCATACATTTCGGCAACAGCGGCACGGACATAACCGTTGCCTTCGTCAGCCTGATCGTCGGTCGCGGTAACACCGGTACCGATTGCCCATACGGGCTCGTAGGCAATTACAACGTTTTTGAGTTCTTCAGCGCTGACACCGGTGAGTGCCATTTTGGTCTGGAACTTAAGCAGAGTCTCGGTGTAGCCGAGTTCTCTTTGCTCGAGGGTCTCACCAACACAAACGATGGGCTTCAGCCCTGCTTTGATGGCGGCAAGAGTTCTGAGGTTTACGGTCTGGTCGGTTTCACCGAAGTACTGTCTACGCTCGCTGTGACCGATTACAACGTATTCAACGCCGATTTCTTTGAGCATTTCAGCGCTGATTTCGCCTGTATAGGCGCCTTTTTCTGCAAAGTGCACGTTTTCAGCA
>JAZROO010000087.1:0-13208 GCA_045648705.1 Eubacteriales bacterium
CCAAAGCGGAAGAGGGCTGTTCGTAATCTGGAAAACTGATCTGCCGATAGGCTTCGCCACGCTGGGCCAAAGCCTTATCCAGCCATTCAAGCTGGGTGGATTTACCACAACCGTCCAGACCGTCAATGACCATTAGTTTACCCACAATCAGTTCTCCTTTTTCTCCATAATGGCCCGATAATGGGCACGAACCTCGGCGGCTTTACCGCAGGTCATCTTGCCCTCGGGACAAGCACCCTTAACGCAAGGCGGTCCTGCATAACGGAAAATGGTCGGTGCCTCGGCTTTGACAAGTGCGCACATCTGGGTTGCCAGATCTCTGATTTCCCATTGGGCGCGATTGCAACAGCGCAGACGGAAGAAGTTGAGCAAACTTCTGGCATTCATCGTCATAATCATCTTGGTAGCACAAGCATTGGGAAGCACAAAACGAGCATCCTCAATAGCTTTTTTCTGTGCAGATTTGGCATCCATGGTTTCAATATACTTTTCCTCCAGAGTGGTTGCCAAGTTCTGATAAGAGGCAAAAATATCCTTCATGGTTTGCTCGTATAAAGCAAGTGCCTTTTCATCTTCAGCGATGGCAGGCGGTGTTACAAACGAAAAAATATTTTCTTTTACGTATCTTTGGCTTTGCACGCTGAAAGAAGCGATGCGGTGACGGGTGATCTGCGCCAAAAGTGCGCGGCTCACCCCTTCGATACCAAAGGTAAAGGAGATATGTTCGATGGGACTTTCATGCCCCAAAGAAGAAAGCATCTGCAAAAAGCTCTCGGTTTTTTCGGGAGTCAGTCCCTGCATCACCGTATCAATATCCGCACTGGCATAGCAGAGTTTGGCGGCCGCCGCCACCATTTGTTCGGCATTTGGGGTACAGGTTAAAAGTGTTACTTTCATTTTGCATTTCTCCTTACTTGTTTTTTATACTTCAAAACGCTGACGAAAAAGACCGGCAGTTTCATCATTCTCTTGAAACGCCACGGCTCTTTGAGTAATCTGTAAAGCCACTCCAGTCCCAAACGGATGAATATTTTGGGAGCGCGCTTAACGGTACCTGCAAACACGTCCAGACTACCGCCCAGTCCAATCATCAAACTGACATTCAGTGCCTCACGGTTGCGCACCATCCACTCTTCCTGCTTGGGTACACCAAGACAAACGTACAGTGCATCAGCACCCGACGCGTTGATGGCATCAATCACCGGAGCGTCCTCTTTAAAATATCCGTCCTGCACACCGCAAACGTCAAGCTCGGGATGCGCTTTTTTCATATTTTCAGCCGCCTTTGCCGCCACACCGGGTTTGGCACCGAGCAAAAACAACTTTTTGCCTTTTTTCTCCATTTCGGCAAGTAAATTCCACGCAAGGTCACAACCTGCCACCTTGCATTTCAGCGGAGTGCCAAGTAACTTTGCACCTTTGACAACACCAATACCGTCAGGCACGATATAGTCTGCCTGACAAATGGTTTCATACGCCGCTTTGTCCTCCACGCAAAGTTGCAAAATCTCAGCATTGGGGGTAACGATGATCTTTTTCTCTTTTTTATCAAGAAACTTGCTTACATCCGAAATTGCCTCGGTCATATTCACATTCTGAATGGGAACACCTACAACGTCTACTGTCATACCACTTGTCCGCCTTTATAAAAATTAAAAATTTAGATATAATTATTAATATTATATCAATTTTAATTTACAATTTCAACCTTTACAAAAAATTAAATCCGTGTTATACTTATTTAGATGAAAATATCTTAAAGGAGTTGATTATATTGGCGACCGCAAAAAAGAAAAGCGAATTTTTCACCTATAAAGGTCTGCCCTTTGTTCGCAGTAAGAACTTTATCTACTACGGTAATCCGACTGACGAGCATATTATCTTTATCAATATTTTGGAAACCGACGGCAGTGAACAAGACCTGCCCACCCGCGTCAGCGTCGAGTTACTGCTCACCGATGAAACCCTGCTTCCCAACGAGCGTTCCTTGAAGAAAAAAGAAAAAAGTTCACTTTACGAAGCATTTGACTTGGGTCAGGTTTGGTTGCAAAGAGCCAACAAAGCAAAATAAGAACCACACAAACAATACCGAAATCGCGGCAAGAAAACTTGCCGCGATTTTTTTCAAAGGAGAAACGTATGAAAGCATACATTTTAATTATGGAACTGATTGGTACCGTGGCTTTTGCCATATCGGGTGCCGTACAGGCAAAGCGCGTGAAAATGGACATTTTCGGGGTCGCGGTCATGGGACTGGTTACCGCAGTCGGCGGCGGAATGATCCGTGATATTATCATCGGTCAATTTCCCCCTGCGGCATTTCAAAACCCCGTTTACGCTGTCACCGCACTGTTGAGCGCCCTTGCCGTTTTCTTTTTGGCAAAACGCACACAACATACCAAATGGGGTGAAAAACTGCTCTACGTTGCCGACAGTATAGGTCTTGCCGTCTTTACGGTGGTCGGTGTGGAACGCGCATATGAACTGGGCCATCAAGGGCTGACACTTTGGTTGTTTGTCGGCGTCATCACAGGTGTTGGCGGCGGTGTACTCAGAGACGTTTTTTGCGGCACCATCCCCTATATCTTCCGCAAACACGTTTATGCCACCGCCTCCCTTACGGGCGTGCTTACCATCTTTTTCTTGTCAAAGTACACTGATTTTCTCCTTGCCAGTGTCATCGGGGCGACCTTGATTGTTGCCATCCGTCTGATTGCAATGGCATTTCATCTCAATCTGCCCAAATCCGAGTAAAATTTAAATAAGGAAAAGTATATCCCTCGATTGTATAATAGATGTAAGGAGGGATTTTATGAATAAAAACTTTTTATCTTTGGTTGCAAAAGCATTGATTCTTTGTATTTGTTTATTGCCGTTATCGGCGTGTGCGCCCCAACAGGTAGAAAGCGCGCCCCAACAGGCAGAAAGTGCGCCCGAGCAACTTGCAAGTGCAAAATACCCGACACGGCTGGCGTATCCGTCCTATAATGAGTTGGAAGTCGAATATCTCGATGCATACAATGCCTGGCAAGACGAACAGCAAAACAGACGAAGCATCCAATTTCATACCCCATATGACTTTTTCACTCGTTCCACCAAAGAGGTTTTATGCTCCGAAAGTAAAAATAACATTGCCTACTCTCCGCTGAATCTCTATATGGCACTTACCTTATTGGCAGAAACCACCGACGGTGAAAGCCGCGCGCAAATCTTAGAACTTTTAGGTGCGAAGGATATGGAGAGTTTGCGCACCGAGGCCGAGCAAATCCGGCAGGCAAACCACCGCGATGACGGATATGTTTCCACTGTTTTTTCCAACGCGCTGTTTTTAAACGATGCCGTGCCTTATCAAAAAGCAACGCTTGAAAATGCCGCCAAATATCATTATGCCGATATTTTCCGCGGTACAATGGGCACAGCAGAGTATGACACACAGATTCAAAAGTGGCTGAGCGAAAAAACAAAAGGAATGTTGGAAGAAAATGTAAATGCCGTAAAATCCGAGCCCGAAACTGCAATGATGCTGCTCTCCACCTTATATTTTCAGTCCAAATGGGAGAAATCCTTCTCCGAAAACAGAAACACCCAAGATGTATTTCACGGCAAAAAAGGTAAAAAAACTGTCGAATTTATGAACAAAGAAGGCAGAATGCCTTACTATCAAGGTGACAATTTTACCGCAGTATGCAACGAGTTTTCCGAGGGCGGCAGTATGTGGCTGATTTTGCCGGGTGAAAACGTGGACGTGATGGAAGTGGCGGCAAGTGAGGGGCTGCTTGAGCCTGTTTTCTATCCCCCTCAGCAGCAAATGATTGATCCTTATTCTTCGGAAATTATAGAAGACGAAAATATGCCCTATGTCACTTTATCTATGCCCAAGTTTGATTTTACCTGCAGTAATGATTTAAACGGTGCCCTTAAAAAACTCGGTGTCACCGATGTGTTTGACGCTGAAACAGCCGACTTTTCAGCACTGACCGGCAAAAAAGGTGATGCTCTTCTCAGCAAGGCACGTCACGACGTACGGGTCACAGTGGATGAGGAGGGTTGCTCCGCCGTAGCTTTCACTAAGATGGAGGTCGATCTCTCTGCCGACAGTCCGTTTACGATGAATCGAGTAGATTTTATTCTGGACCGTCCCTTTATCTTTGTAGTCGCGTCGGACACCAACGTGCCGCTCTTTACAGGCATCGTTCAAAATCCGTAGTACAAGACTCGAACCTTATCACCTTACGCAGAAAGGAGCAATAAAATGAAACATTTATATCGTATTTTGGCCATTATTCTTTGCATAAGTTTATTACCCCTATCATCATGTGCACCCACGACAACAGACGACTTTTTCATTGAGTCTGAAATAAATCAACCGGAAAAAATAACCAAACGAGTATTCGCCAAAGGCACGAAACTTGCAAGTGCAAAATATCCTGCGCGCATCTCATATCCTTCCTATGACGAAGTTTCAAGTGAAACATACCACGAAAGCTACAGTGCTTGGAGCAATGAGCAACAAAACAGACGAAGTTTGCAATATCTGGCACAAGTACCGGAAGAATTTTTGCGCCGTTCCGTTAAAGAAGTTTTGAGTGCCGAGAGCGAAAGCAACACTGCTTACTCCCCACTGAATTTCTATATGGCACTTGCCCTATTGGCAGAAACCACCGACGGTGAAAGCCGCGCACAAATCTTAGAACTTTTAGGTGCGGAGAATATAGAGAGTTTGCGCACCGAGGCAAACCGAATCTGGCAGGCAAACTACCGTGACGACGGCAAAATAGCTACCATTCTTTCAAATGCGCTGTTTTTAAACAAAGACGTTTCTTATAAGAGGTCAACACTACAAAATGCCACAAAATATTACTATGCCGATATTTTCCGCGGCAAAATGGGAACATCGGGATATGACGCGCAGATTCATAAATGGCTCAGCGAAAAAACCAAAGGACTGCTTGAAAACAGCGTAAACGCCATCGAAACCGACCCCAATGCCCAAATGATGCTGCTCTCTACCCTGTATTTTCAGTCCAAATGGTCAAGTAAGTTTTGGCAAAGTGAAAACACTTTGGATGTTTTCCATACAAAGACAACAGACAAAACCGTTGAATTTATGAACAAAAAGCAAGAAATGCCCTATTATCAGGGAGATAACTTCACCGCCGTATGCAACGAGTTTTCCGAGGGCGGCAGTATGTGGCTGATTTTGCCGGATGAAAACGTGGACGTGATGGAAGTGGCGGCAAGTGAGGGGCTGCTTGACCCCGTTTTCTCTCCACCCCAAGCAGACGCATTTAAACCCCTCGTTACGTTATCTATGCCCAAGTTGAATTTCACCTGTAGCAACAAATTAACGAAAGCCCTCAAAACACTCGGAGTTACTCATGCCTTTGATACGAAAACAGCCGACTTTTCAGCGCTGACCGGCAAGAAAGGTGATTATTTGAGCGAAGTACAGCAAGATGTACGAGTAACGGTAGACGAGGAAGGTTGCACCGCCGTTGCCTTTACCAAGATGACAGCTGTCGGTGAGGCGATACGACCGATTCCCAAGGAAGTCATCTTCACCCTTGATCGCCCTTTTATCTTTATAGTCGTATCGGACACCGATATGCCGCTCTTTACAGGCATCGTTCAAAACCCATAAACCCTCCACAAATTTTTCAAAATAAAAAGTAGCCAACAGACGTTGGCTACTTTTTTAGTTATTCTTTTTACGGAAAATAGACATTGGGTGCAAGGGCTCTTCACAAGGTAAAAACAAAAGTTGTTGAGAATGCGGTGCATCCGCAACCTGCTCCCCTTCGGTTGTTTCAAGGCTTTGCACTGTCAGCGTAAAATCATCGCGGTCGGGAGAAAGCACTTCAAGTTCGTCACCCACGGCAAATTTGTTTTTCTGGCAAATCAGCGCTCTGCCGTCTTGCCACTGCTCGAGGGTTGCCACCACGTCATAGGGACGAATGTATCCTCCGTCCATCGTGTTAAATCCTTTTTCATCCATCGGTGCATAGTAAAATCCCGTGGAAAAATCGCGGTGAGAGGCTTTGCCCGCCTGTTCCAGATAGTAAGCAGGGTCGCCAAGGCTGCCGCGAAAGACCACCTCGTCAATTGCCTGACGATAGGCTTTTACGGTGGCGGCAACATA
This sequence comes from Eubacteriales bacterium, assembly GCA_045648705.1. GTDB lineage: Bacteria > Bacillota > Clostridia > Oscillospirales > QAKW01 > Firm-08. The sequence goes on from JAZROO010000087.1 coordinate 6,140, forward strand.
GTAAAAGGTCTTCATACGACCCTCGATTTTAAAGCTATCCACCCCTGCCTCTATGAGTTCGGCAATATGCTCGATCATACACATATCTTTGGAATTGAAGATATAGGTGCCCTTATCATCCTGCATCACAGGGAAATACTGACCCTCTCGGGTTTTTTCCATAATGGTGTATTCCCAACGGCAAGGTTGAGCGCAGGCGCCGCGATTGGCATCTCTGCCCGTTAAAAAAGCAGACAGATGGCATCGACCCGAAACGCTCATACACATCGCACCGTGCACAAAACATTCAATCTCAACGCCTTCCCCTACCGCTGCTTTGATCTTTCGAATGTCCTCCAAGGAGCACTCTCTTGCCAGTACCAAGCGCGTGGCGCCAAGATCGGCATAGGCTTTGGCGGAAACGGGATTGGTGATGTTTGCCTGGGTAGAAACGTGAATGGGAATATGGGGTGCATATTGCTTTGCAAGGGTCATAACACCAATATCCGCAATAATCATTCCATCCGGGCCGATTTCCTCAAGCGCCGATAAAAAGGCAGGAAGTTTTTCGGTTTCCTCCACCGTCGGATAGGTGTTGACGGTGACGTAGAGTTTCACCCCTTGGTCGTGGCAAAGCACCACAGCTTTTCGAAGTTCATCCAAATCAAAATTTCCTGCCGCCGCGCGCATACCGAAGTTGCGATATGCAAGATACACCGCATCCGCGCCGTATGCCAAGGCATAACGCAGACGCATCATATCGCCTGCAGGTGCTAAAAGTTCAGGTTTTTTCATATACTTTCTCCGTAAAACAGCACTCCAAAAGGAGTGCTGTTTTTAATTTTAATTGACTGTAGAAGTACCGCCAGTACCGTTACCGGCGATTCTGACGTTGCTTAAATGCTCTTGATAGGTCTTAGAAAAGATGGTACCCTGCGAGGAAGCGACAAAGAAATAATACTCGGTATCCTCAGGATCAAGTGCCGCTTTAATGGCAGCAAGACCGGGACAAGCAATAGGACCGGGCGGCAAACCCTTATTAATATAAGTGTTATAGGGGTTATCCATCTCGGTATCTGCAATGCTCAAAACGTCTTTACGCTCCGGCAAAACGTATTGTACGGTAGCGCAGGATTCAAGGTATGGATAGGTCTTACTGTCAAGTCGATTGTAAAATACACTGGCGACTTTGCCAAACTCACTGTCGTTGGCGCCTTCGCGCTCGACGATGGATGCCATTGTGATGATTTCATCCAAAGTGTAGTCACTCTTTTTGAGCAGTGTTTGAATCTCTTTATCCTCTATCTTCTTTTGGAAATTGGAAAGCATGGTATTAACGATGCTAACCTCGTCACCCACAAAAATCTCATAGGTATCGGGGAACAGATATCCCTCCAGACGATTGTTTCTCTTGGGTAAATCCTTTAAAAATTCATACTCAAAATCATAGGTAGCCATAACTTCTTCGAGCACCGCTCTGTCAGCATACCCTTCTTTGACAAGCAAATCAACAATTTCAGGTTGCGTATATCCTTCGGGAATGGTGACCTTGGCGGTCTGACGGGACTCACTGGGCTTTTTGAGCAGTGAGATGATCTCTTTATAGCTTAGATTGGAATTGAGTTCATATTCACCGTACTGGAAGCCGCTGCTCTTTTTGAACTTGCAATAACCGCGGAAAACAAGCTGACTGTCAATCACCTCATTTTTCTCCAGTATCTTACCGATCTGGCTGACCGAAGCACCCTTGGGCACGGTAACAACAATAATCTCGTCTTCCTTGACAAAAGCATTAATGTCATTGGCGGCAACCACTACACACCAGGTCAAAAGCAGTGCTACTGTAACAAGTATTAAATAAAAAAATAAATGTCCTCTAAATTTTCTCATATTCTTCTTTGAAAACAATTCCTTAAAATCAAATCTTTCTTTATCTGCGCTGATAACGGTTGTCCGTTTAACTGCGCGATTGTTTTTCGACGTTTCAGCAATGGGAATCTTACGTGTTCCCGTTTCGGCGTGTCCACGGCGCTGATATGCCGCACCCTGCCCCGCCGCACGACCGGGATAAGAGCCGGTGGAGGCTTTACGGGGTGTATTCTGTTCGGACAAAAGATTTCCCTCCTTCAGATCGGATTATCTAAATCATTATTATTATATAGTATTATTTCGCTTTTGTCCACACTTTTACCAATTCTTTCACGCTTCTTTGCTCCAAGCATAAAATGAAAGAAAGGAGTGAGAGGATGACAAACACGTTTCTTGCCGCCAACAGCACGGGTGGGTTTTACAGTTTATTTGGTGAAATGACCACTCGCACCGACCACAGCATTTACCTTATCAAAGGCGGGCCCGGTACAGGCAAAAGTTCACTGATGAAAAAAGCGGCACTTGCCGCCATTGCCAAAGGAATGGAAATCGAGCAAATGCACTGTTCCTCCGATCCTGAAAGTTTGGACGGATTATGGATCAAGGACAAAAAGGTAATCTTGTTGGATGCCACGTCTCCGCACTGTGTTGACCCGAAATATCCCGGTGCCGTCGAGCAGATTTTGCCGCTCGGAGAATATTGGGACACAAAACTTCTTAAAGCGCATAAAGCCGAAATCATTTCACTGAGCCAAAGCATCAGTGGTATTTTTAAAAGCATCTATCGGTTGCTTGGCGCGGCAGGAAAGGTGCAACTGGTGTCCGAGCGCATTGTCAGTGCCGCGTTTGAACAACCAAAAGCCACCGCGGCAATAGCAAAGTTTTTCCGCCACCAAGCCATTTTACCGCTACATAAAAAAGGTAAAATCGAAAACCGCTTTATCAGTGCCATCAGTCAAAACGGAATGATTCTTTACGAAGATATCGTAAAAGACTGCAAACAGGTATTGGTGATAGAGGACCCATTTGAATGTTCCTTCCTTTTAACCGATATTGCAAACAAAATGCTTGATGAAATGGGGTATGACCGTTTGTGCGCTCTTTCACCCCTGCACCCCGAGCGCATCGACCATATTGTCGTTCCCGAACGATCCCTTGCCATTGTAACGCAAAATCACCTGCTCAAATGGCAAAGCGAGTTGCCCGTGGTAAAAACCTTGCCGCTTAAATCGTTTTTAAATGCCGATATCATCACCCAAAACAAAAATAAGCTTAGCTTTGTCAAAAAACTCTGCAAATCGCTTTACGACGAGGTTGCAGACTACCTTGCAAGTGAAAAGACTTTACACGATGAATTGGAAAGTTTTTATATCAATGCCATGGATTTTGAGGCGCTGAGTCAAAAAACAGAACAGTTTATTGCGACAATTCTTGATTAATATGAAAAAGCGACACGCTCGTGTCGCTTTTTTTATTCGTTTTCTTCTTGCAGTTCCAGCCACTCGTCACTCAAAAGAGAGATTTGCTCTTTGTTGTCGTTTAACTTGGCGCAGTATTCCTGCAACTGCTGATAGTCGGCACTACTTTGAGAAAGCAGTGCTTCCAGTTGCTCATTTTCTTCTTCGAGTTGCTCCAGCAGTTTTTCAATTTCCGAAATCCGTTTACGACGGGCGGCAATACGCGCTCTTTCTTTTTTATCTTTATGATAAGATTGTCCCTTAACCTCGTTTTTTACTTCCTTTGGTTTTTCAGTTTGCACAAAGGAATTTTGATATTGCTCCAACGAATCAAAGCGAACAATGCCCTCTGCGGTCAATACGTAGATCGCCGTGGGCACACGGCTGAGCAGATAACGGTCATGGGAAATCATCAAAAGCGTTCCCTCGTATTCCGCCAGTGCCGTTTCAAGATTTTCGCGACTGGCAAGGTCAAGATGGTTGGTCGGCTCGTCCATCAGCATCACGTTGTCCTGACGGCGCATCAGCCTTGCAAACGACACACCTGCCTTTTGTCCGCCACTTAATGCGGAGATGGGTTTAAATACCGCTTCCCCCTTGAGATTAACACGCGCCAACAGGTCGCGAATCACTCCGTCGACGTCTGCAGGGTAATCCTCACGAATCTGCTCTAAGGGAGAGAGTTCTTTGCAAAGGCTATCACCGTGTTGATCAAAATACCCCACGCGCACCCCTTTGCCCCATCGCACTGTGCCCTCTCCGTCGATCAGACTCATCAAGCGCTTAAACAGCGTGGTTTTACCGATGCCGTTCTGACCGACCAGGGCAATCTTTTCACCGCGCTTTATGTCGATACAAATTTGCCTGAAAAGCACCCTTTCTTCTATGCTGACGCCAAGATTTTCGGCTATCAGCACGTCAAATCCGCTTTTCACACCCGCGCCAAAAGAAAAGCGCATACCGCGATGCAGTGGGGGCGGCGGCGTGGGGATTTCCAATTTTTCAAGTTCTTTGCGGCGGCTTTTTGCCATTGCGGAAGTGGACGCGCGCACTAAGTTACGCGCAATATAATCCTCCAGTTCGGCACGTCTGAGCATTGCTTTATCATATTCTTTTTGCAAAAAGGCACATCTTTCCTCGCGCAAAATCTTGTATTTTGAGTAGTTACCGGGATACACGGCAAGTCCCGTGCGCTCGACCTCCCAAATCTGCGTTACCGTTTTATCGAGAAAATAGCGGTCATGGGAAACCATCAGCACGGCGCCCTTATAGTCCGCAATATATTGCTCCAAAAAGGCAAGGGTTGCAAAATCAAGATGGTTGGTCGGCTCGTCGAGCATCAACAAATCAGGGGCGGTAAGCAATAGTTTGCCAAGAGAAAGGCGCACCCGTTCTCCCCCCGAAAGATGATCAACGATTTTCTGCCACCACTCCTGCCCGAAACCAAGACCTGTCAGTACGCGGGCAATTTTAACGTCATGATTATATCCGTCTGCCGCTTCAAAACGAAGGGTGAGTGATTGCAGTCTGGAAAGAAGCACCTGGGCTTCCTTTGCAGTTGCACTCTCCAGTGCGGTACGACACGCTTCCATTTCTTTCTCCAGTGCCATCGTTTCGGCAAAAACGCTTTGCATCTCCTCATACACCGTTTTACCACTGCAAAGCGGTGTATTTTGCCGCAGATAACCAAAGGTAACGTCCTTACCCCAAATAATTTCACCTTGTTCTGCCGTGAGGGTACCTGCGATGACATTAAGCAACGTCGATTTTCCGACACCGTTGATACCGATCATTCCGATGCGGTCACCGGGCTCGATTTTTGCATTGATGCCCGACAGCACGGTATGCTCACCAAAGCTCTTTTCAATTTCCTTGATAGTTACGATCATTCTTTATACTCCAAAATATAGGTGGTAACACCCTTGTGTTCGCGCTGATAAGCAACCTTAAAACCGCGAGAAAGATACATATTTAAATATTGATCGGAAAACACCTCAACAAGCGGTATAAGCTTTTCTAAGCGGCAATAGTCAACAAAAAAGTTTACCATCTTGCCCGCCAGTCCACATCCTCGATATTGGGGGTCTACCGCCAAAATATCAAGCACCGCAAAGCCGCTTTGATAGTGCTTTTCAAGACAGGCAAACTCTCCCAGCCGTTCCAGTGGTGCAGGTACCTCAAAATCGGCAAATTCCGTATCAAAACGGTAGATACAAAGGTAGCCTTCTCCATTCTCGCACTTGTAAAGTAAAAGTTCTTTACACTTTTGAATATAATTTAAAAAATAAGTTTCAAGCACCGCCACGGGTTGCGCAAAGCCTTGCAAAACAAAGGAAAACGCAGGGTCACTCACAAATCCTTCGGCAAACACTCTTGCCGCGCGCGGATATTCACTTTCGGATAATCTTTTCATTATGCCCTGTCCCCCAACTGCCAAAATGCCAGTGCACTTGCCGCCGCCACATTCAAAGAATCCACCCCGTAATGCATCGGAATCTTGACGGTATAGTCACATTTTTGAATGGTTTTGTCACAAAGTCCATATCCCTCTGAGCCCAAAATGACTGCCGTTTTTTGCAGTCCTTGCAACCTTGCGTCATCCAGTCGACAAGCGTGATCACTCAGTGCCATTGCCACCGTAGTAAATCCAAGTTTTTGAAGATTTTCTATATAGTCTTTGCCGTCAATGTAGGTCCATGGGATCTGAAACACCGTTCCCATACTCACCCTGGCCGCTCTGCGATACAGTGGGTCACTGCAATCATCTGTCAAAAGCACCGCATCCATCCCCAGTGCCGCCGCTGAGCGCATGATCGCGCCAACGTTGGTGGGGTTTTCAACCCGTTCCAACACTGCAATGCGACTGCAGTTTTCAAGCAGTTTGTCCGCTTTCTGCAGTTTTGGACGGTGCATGGCGCACATAGCGCCACGAATCAGCGCAAAGCCGCGCAGTTTTGAAAGAATGTCTTTGTCTGCCGTGAAAATGGGGACATCCCCTACTCTTTTGATAATCTCAGCCGTGCGCTCCACCTCTTGCAACGGCACCAACAATGAAATCGGTTGCATCCCTGCATCCAGCGCCGCCGAAATCACACCGGGGCTTTCCGCGATGAACACGCCACCGTGCGGCTCAAAAAAATGCCGCAGTTTCGTCTCTGACACCTCAGCGTACATCTCAATTAAATCAATGTTTTTCTCTGTAATTGCCGTCATTTTAGAGCCACACCACCTTTTTTAGATATTATAACAAAAAAATATTTGTTTTTCAACGTCAATAAAACGAATGGGGATTTTGGGTGCAAATGTTTTGTGATATAATAAGGATATGAAGAAGGATTCAGCGAAAGCGACGCTCTCTAAAAAATTTGGGGTCAAGCCGCACATTTTGCACTCATACTCCGTTAAACATTATGAAAGGAGGTTTTGCAGCACATGGTTATCGAAGAACAATACGACAAAATATACCGCTACTGCTACTTTAAGTTATACGACAAGCAGTTGGCACAGGATATTACACAGGAAGCCTTTCTTCGCTTTTACCGACAGGGCTTGCGTTTGGATCACGAAAAAGAGCTGCCGTACTTATACACAATTGCCAAAAATCTGTGCATAGATGAATTTCGGAAACAAACCGTTGATAGCATTGAAGAACTTAAAAGCGAAGCAGCTTCTGACCCGTCGGAAGAATGGATAGATGCACTGGTATTGAGATCTGTTGTGTCAAGACTACCCAGTGATGAACAAGAACTGCTATTTTTGCGATA
>JAZROO010000088.1:0-2200 GCA_045648705.1 Eubacteriales bacterium
TCACGCCCTGCAGTAGCCAACTCGTTACGACTTCTCAGTTTGCCTCAAGATTTGCTTGATATGGTTAACAGAGGGGAAATTTCAGCAGGTCACGCTCGTGCACTTCTTGCAATAGAGGATGATCAAATGCGAGCATTCGGAGCAAATCTTGCGAAAAACGGCGCATCTGTACGCCAAATTGAGCAAATGGGCTCTAAACGCAAAAATAAAGATAAAAATGACCAAAAGCAGCCAACCATTCCTTTTTACAAAGAGGTTGAGTTGGCCCTTACCAACGAACTTGGCCGAAAGGTGCAAGTGGTAGGATGCGACGGCAAAGGTTATCTTAAAATTGAATTTTATTCTGATGGTGAGCTTACCGAAATGGCGCAAAAACTGTCAGCCGATAAATAATTAAGTCAAAGGACGGAAAAACTATGTTAGACATCAAATTTATTCGCACCAATCCTGAATTGGTAAAACAGGCAGTTCGCAACCGCAATGGCAACCTTGATGCAGAGATTGACCGTTTGGTTGAAATTGATGGCAAGCGCCGTGAGCTTACCGCAAAAACCGAGTCTTTGAAGGCAGAGCAAAATGCCGCTTCAAAGAAAATCCCTCAAATCAAAAAAGAGGGCGGCGACGTATCTGCTATTATGGCAGAAATGAAAGAGATTTCTGCAAAAATCAAAGAGTTGGACGCAGAACTTGCCGAATATGAAGAACAGCAAAAACAAATCGTTTATATGATTCCCAACGTGCCCGACCAATCTGTTCCCGTTGGCACCGACGATAGTATGAACACCGAAATTCGCCGTTTTGGCGAGCCCACCAAGTTTGATTACGAGCCCAAGGCTCACTGGGATATCGGCGCAGGCCTTGATATTCCTGAGCCTGAACCCGCCGCAAAGGTTACCGGTGCCCGTTTCCACTTCTACAAGGGCTTGGGTGCTCGTCTTGAGCGTTCTATCATCAGCTTTTTCCTTAACACCCACACCGAAAACGGTTATACAGAGGTATTTCCTCCCTTTATGGTTAACCGCGCATCAATGACCGGCACAGGTCAGTTGCCTAAGTTTGAGGAAGATGCATTCAAACTTTCTACCAACGATTACTTCCTCATCCCCACTGCAGAGGTTCCCGTAACCAATATGCACCGCGATGAGATTATCGATGCTTCTAAGCTTCCTATCAGCTATTGCGCTTATTCTGCTTGCTTCCGCGCAGAAGCAGGCTCTGCAGGTCGCGATACCCGCGGTCTTATCCGTCAGCATCAGTTTAACAAGGTTGAACTTGTTAAGTTTGCTAACCCGGAAAATTCATTTGAAGAACTTGAAAAACTCACCAACGATGCAGAGCGCGTGCTCCAACTTCTTGGATTGCCTTACCGCGTAGTTGCTCTTTGCAGCGGTGACCTTGGTTTCAGCTCTGCTAAAACCTATGATATTGAGGTATGGATGCCTTCTTACAACCGTTACGTAGAGATTTCTTCTTGCTCTAACTTTGTTGACTTCCAGGCACGCCGTGCAGCTATCCGCTTTAAAGAGCAGGGAGGCAAAGCACAGCTTGTGCATACTCTTAACGGTTCAGGTGTTGCAGTTGGCAGAACCGTTGCCGCTATTCTTGAAAATTATCAAAATCCCGACGGCAGCGTAACCATTCCTGAAGTTCTCCGTCCTTACATGGGCGTTGATAAAATTTGCAAACCCTTTTAAGACGTACTAAGTAATAATATAAAATAACCGCAGTTGCTCGGATAGAGCTTCTGCGGTTTTTACGTTGTATAAAAGCAATCGTCCTGCCATTTTGCAGGATTAGTATCAATATAATTCCATATTTTCAGATAATCATCATAATCACGTATTATATGGTCGTGGAAGGAACGTTGAAATATATTGTGACCTATTTCACGGTTACAATATCGTTTTAACAATGATACAAATTTTGGTATGGTTGCATTCGTAGGGGATGGCGCTTGCCGACATCCCGTATTGTTATGCACAATTAAAATTAAATGAATATGATTTGGCATTATAACGTATTTATCAACGATTACATCATTTAAATCATTATTCATTTTTATAATGTATTTGTCAATAATTTTTCCATTAGCGGTTAATAATGATTTTGGGATGTCGTAAACGCCATCCCCTACAATTTTGGATAACAATTTTTTGCGGTTGTGGGTACATACCGTAATAAAATATGCGCCTGCACTGCT
>JAZROO010000089.1:0-2467 GCA_045648705.1 Eubacteriales bacterium
TCCCAAAAGACCTGAAAATCCCCCACATTGGCTGGAATTATTTGAAAATAAAGAAAAGCAATCCGCTTTTAAGATACATAAGTGACGGTGACTTTGTCTACTTCGTTCATTCCTTTTATGCTGACGGCTGCGATGATGCCGTAATAGCAACCACAGAATATGGCAAGGAAATGACGGCCGCAGTAGCAAAGGATAATATCTACGGTTGCCAATTCCACCCCGAAAAAAGCGGGGATATCGGACTGAAGATTTTAAAAGCGTTTTGTGAAATGGAGTAGAAAATGAAACTTTTTCCCGCGATAGATTTATATGACGGCAAGGCAGTTCGCTTATTGAAAGGCAACTACAACGAGATGACGGTTTATAGTGATAACCCCATTGAAATTGCCCGTGACTTTGAAAAATGCGGTGCTAAGTATATCCATATTGTAGATTTAGAGGGTGCCCGTGACGGTACAACGCCAAATCTAAATATTGTAAAACAGATTGCCAAAGAAACATCCTTGTTTTGTGAAATTGGCGGCGGTATTCGCAATATGCAAACCATAGATACCTACATAAGCTGTGGAGTTGACCGCGTGATTTTAGGAACCGCTGCCGTAAATGATACAGAGTTCTTAAAACAAGCCATCGCAAGGTATGGCGACAAAATTGCTGTGGGAGTGGATATTAAGGACGGCTATGTAGCAATCAAGGGTTGGACCGAAAAAAGTGCGTATTCTTGCTTTGAGTTTTGCGAGATGATGCAAAAATTTGGTGTTAAAACCATAATTTGCACCGACATTTCAAAGGACGGCGCTATGAAGGGCACAAATCGTGAGCTTTACCGTGCGCTTTCCGAAAAATTCTCCATTGATATTACTGCATCAGGCGGTGTATCTGACATTGAGGACATTAAGGCCCTTAGGGAGATGAACCTTTACGGTGCAATTATTGGCAAGGCATATTATATTGGTGCAATTGACTTGAAAGAGGCATTGGAGGTAGCAAGATGATAACCAAACGAATTATTCCTTGCCTTGATGTTAAGGATGGGCGTGTAGTAAAGGGCGTCAATTTCAACAATCTAAACGATGTTTCCTCTCCCGTTGCGCTTGGAAAATATTATAGTGACAACGGTGCTGACGAGCTTGTCTTTTACGATATCACAGCCTCCAGTGACGGCAGAAAGCTGTTCACCAACATATTAAAAGAGGTAGCCCAAAACATATTTATTCCTCTCACTGTAGGCGGTGGCATAAACACAATTGAGGATTTTGACAGGGTTCTGAAATGTGGTGCCGATAAGGTTAGTGTCAATTCCGGTGCCATTAAAAATCCCGACCTAATTCGTGAAGCTGCACTTAAATACGGCAACCAATGTGTGGTAATCTCTGTTGATGTAAAACGCGTTGAAGGCGAGTTTAGGGTATTTGCCAAAGGTGGCCGGGAGGATACCGGCATGGAGGCAATTTCTTGGATTAGGCGTTGCGTTGCCAACGGTGCAGGAGAGGTGGTTGTAAATTCTATTGATACCGATGGCGTAAAGCAGGGCTTTGATATCGAAATGTTAAAGGCAGTATGCCAAGCTGTAAATGTGCCCGTGATTGCTTCGGGTGGCGCAGGCTGTAAAGAGGACTTTATAAGATTATTTAATGAGATCCCCGATATTGATGCAGGACTTGCGGCATCTATTTTCCATTTCGGAGAAGTAAATATTTCCGACCTTAAACAAACATTAAAGCAAAACAATATTACCGTTAGAATTTAGAGGTGCTATTATGATACAGATAAATGAATTGAAATTTGATGCAAACGGATTGATTCCGGCTATCGTGGTAGACAATCTTTCGAAGAAGGTGCTTACTCTCGCTTATATGAACCGAGAAAGCCTTAAAATTTCGTTAGAAAAGCAATTGACCTGCTTTTATAGCCGTTCAAGACAAGAGCTTTGGCTAAAGGGCGAAACAAGCGGAAACTATCAGCACATTGTGTCCATCTGCGCTGATTGCGATAAGGATGCATTGATTGTGGTTGTAGAAAAGGAAGGACCTGCCTGCCACACAGGTGCTGACTCTTGCTTCTTTGCTCCACTATTTATCAGCGATACGCTTCCCGAGTTTTCTATGGATAGCTTGTACGCACTTTTAGAGGGACGCAAAAAAGACCTTCCCGAAGGCTCTTATACCACCTATCTTTTCCAAAAGGGTATTGATAAGATATTAAAGAAAATCGGCGAAGAATGCACCGAAGTCATTATTGCTTCTAAGGATAACGACAAAAAAGAAACCATCTATGAAATTGCCGACCTTGCTTACCATGTTATGGTTATGATGGTGGAAATGGGAATCAGTGTTGATGATGTCAGAAAAGAGCTTGCCTCACGGCATGTCATTGACCACAAAGTAAAGCAAGAAAAGATGACCGGAAATAATTAAAACCAACCACAAGCTCCCGCCCGACCGCTTTTTAGTGCCTTGGCGGAGTT
>JAZROO010000090.1:0-4196 GCA_045648705.1 Eubacteriales bacterium
GAAATCCATCTCCGCAGAGGAGATGGATTTCTTTATTTTATAAATCATTTTCGGTCGCTTTTATGTAGTTTTACAGATTGTCCCAAACGGTGATTTTGTTACCGCTTACAAGATAACTGGTGCCGGTGGCAATACGTGCCATCGGTGCATCAGAGCGAGAATCGGAATAAAAACTTTCAATGCTTCCCTCGGGGAGATAGGCATAAAATCGGTTGACCTTTTCCTCACCCCAACAATTTTCACCATCGTATTTGCCTGTGTTTTTATCCACACGGGAGGCAAGAAGGTGCGTCAGCTCCAAGCGTTTGATGGCAGGCCACAGCAAAAATTCGGGGGAGGCGGAAATGATGATATCATCCTCTCTTTTTTGCTCAAAATACCAGGGCTTGATGTTTTTAAAATGTGTGTTCCAAAAATCCTCGACCAAAGTGTCAATATCTTTGACGGCGGTGAAATATGAATATAGTTTCTCTTTAAACTGTGTTTTGCTTTTGATGCGAAAAACTTTCCACAGCAGTGCATTCCAACCCCAGACAAAGACGAAGCGCGCAAGTGACGGCTGGCGCTTTAAGGAGTAGAAAATGAAATCTGCAGTACTGTCGCCATTATAAATGGTTTTGTCAAAATCATATCCTATCATTTAACTCTGCTCCTTTCTGCAAGTGCTCCGTCGGGAGAGACAAGCAGGGTATAATACTTATCGTAGATGACCATACCGGGACGGGCTCCCGTTGGCTTTTTAACGTTCTGCACAGGGCAGTAATCTACCTCGACCTTACCGGAGTCTTTTCCTTTGGAATAAAAAGCGGCAAGGGAGGCGGCTTGCAGGAGGGCAGTGTCGGGAATTTCCTCTAAAGTTTTGCCTCCCGTAACCAAAAGTGCGTGAGAGCCGTGCACTCCTTTGGTGTGCAACCAAATATCGTTTTTACGACTGAGGCGCACCGTCAGATAGTCGTTTTGCAGATTGCTTTTGCCGACTAAAACGGTATATCCGTCATCGGTGACAAACTCACGCGGTTTTGAAAGATTTGGCTTTTTGGATTTTAAAGAACGTGCTTTGAGATAGCGTCCCTCGACAAGTTCTGCGCGTATCTGCTCAATATCCTCCTCGTTTTCCGCGTCGCAAAGACTTACAAAAACAGAGGTAAGATACTCAAGTTCTTTTTGATCCTGTTCGATGAGCTTTGCAATAATTTTTTGACCGTTCTTGGCTTTGGCATATTTTTTAAAATAGCTTTGCGCGTTCTGAACGGGTGATTTATCAGGTTGCAAGGGGATGGAGATGGTAGGCATATCTTCTTCGTAGAAATTTTGCGCCTGTAACACGCGTTCTCCCTTTTTCATCTGATAGAGATTGGCTTGGATCAGTTCACCGTAAATACGGTATTTTTCGGCATTGTCACTCTCTTTGAGTTCCTTTTCTCTGACGGCATTGGTGCGGGAAATACGCGCCGCAGTACGCGTTAGAAAATCCGAAAGATCCATCGCTTTTTGCTTGATGCGCCAGGCATCTGCCGCCTTGGTGTAGTATTCCTCAAGCAGTTCTGCCGTGCTTTCAAAGGAAAGAATATCGGCACCTGTTTCATACTGAGTGAGCGGCATAAAAGAAAAATCGATCATTTTTCCGTCTTGTTTGCGGCGCACAAGGCTTCCTTTGAACTTACCGTCAAGTACCTGCTGCTTGGCATCAAGGATGCAAGTGAGCAATTTTTCTTTTTGCGGAGTGGAAAGTTCACAGATGCGCTTGTCCACCGAGTGAACGGCATTGTGGCATATCTGCCTTGCAACGACGGGGGAGATACCTGCATAGGTATCCATCACCGCATCGGTTACGGGACTTTCGATTTTTTCAAATAAACGCTCGCGGTCTTGCGCATCTGCCTTAATAAAAGGAATTTTATCTTGCGGACGGGGCATCTGATAGGCAAGTCCGGGCAAAATTTCTCTGCCGCGCGTCATAGTAAAGTCAACGTGCTTGATGGCATTGATGATTTTGTGTTCATCATTGATCAAGATGATATTGGAGGTGCGCCCCATAATCTCCAAAAGCAGTATTTTGGTCTCCGGCTCAAAAAAGTCGTTTTTACCCTCAAACTCCAAAAAGATCACACGCTCAAAAGCAGGGGTGTAGATTTTTTGCAGTCGTGCTCCTTGCAGATGCTTTCTGAGCACCATGCAAAACGCAGGGGGCGTTTTGGGGTTTTCCACACTCTTTTCGGTTAAATGAATCCGCGCACTGTTGGGAGAGGAAGAAATCATCAAACGGTGTTTGCCTCTGCCGCGCAGATGCAGTAAAATTTCGTCCTTGGAAGGCTGATAAATTTTATCTATGATTTCTCCTGCCAACGTTTGCTCAAGCTCGCGCGCGGCAAATTGTAAAAAACAGGCGTCCAGTGCCATAATGATTATTCTCCGAATACTTTAATGGGGGAGGAAATGATGTGCTCTACCACTTCCAAACCGTTATTTCTTAAATGGTTTGCCACGACAGGTACGATGATTTGCTCGGTTTCAAAATGACCTAAATCAATCAGCCCGATACCTGCTTCTTTGGCGTTCATAAATGTAGAATATTTGCAATCACCCGTCACAAGCGTGTCCGCCCCTGCGGCAATGGCATCTGCCATACAACCGCTGCCCGAGCCGCTGGACCAAGCTACACGCTCAAATTTTTCAGTCAGCAGATAACGAGGTGTAACATCCAGAACTTTGGCGGCGTGCGCCATAAACTGCTTGGGTGAATCAAAGTCGTGAGTGCCGACGCGGCCAAGATAGCCGCCTTCGTTGCTCGGTGAGATCTTTTCGGTTGCTTTGAGACCGAGAAGGGCACCCAACGTATCGTTAATGCCGCCCTCACAACTGTCAAGGTTGGTGTGGGCGCAAATAATGTTCAGACGATTTTCAAGCGCAAACAGGACCTTTCTGCCTTGACCTGTTTTGTCGTTTACCTGTCTTTCACCGTCAAAGAAAAAGGGATGGTGGGAAACGATGAGTTCACAGCCCTCTCTCAAAGCATGTTCCATTGCAACTTGGTCGGCATCCAGCGTAACCAAAACCTTGCTGACCTCAGCATCGCTGTGACCGATTAAAAGACCGACGTTGTCCTGCGGCATTGCCATTTTAAAGGGGGCAAAGCGGTCAATAATATCATAAATTTCATTAACTTTCATCTGACTTCCTCCAACTGTGTCAAAAGTTTGCAAACGGCGTCATAGCGTTCTTTGTCGGGAATGCCGCCTTGCTCCATTCCGGACTTTTGGTGGCTTAAGCGGCGGTGTTCCGCTGCGGCAAAAACGTCAAATAAAGAATCTCCCTTGAGTAGTAAAAGGGGGTTGGGGGCTTTGCGGATGATGCCATCAAAACGTACACGCATACACTGATACATTTTCTCGCCTTCTTGCGCCAGTGCCTCCGCTTCAATCAAAAACCCCTCGGCAAATAAAAATTCCTTGAGTTCATAGATTGCCTTTTGCGGTTGCAAAACAAGCGTTTTGGCAGGGTCTTTTAAAAACGGTGCGGCACTGATAATGTTTTGAATCAGTGTTCCGCCCATTCCGGCGCAGACTACCGTATCAATGTCGTTTTGTTGCGCTTCTGTCAGTGCGCAAAGGCCGTCGGAAAGCAGGGTGGTGATGCAG
Source organism: Eubacteriales bacterium (assembly GCA_045648705.1). GTDB lineage: Bacteria > Bacillota > Clostridia > Oscillospirales > QAKW01 > Firm-08. Next base: position 3,639 of record JAZROO010000090.1, read on the forward strand.
TTTTCAAAGCCGAAAATCCGCGCATTTTCCTGCCCGTTTTGCAGTGGACCCTCTCTTACGTCTGCGGCATAAGCGCGCCCGATTTTACCTTGTTGCAAAGCATAAATGGGCAGATAACAATGGTCGGTGCCCACGTCTATCATAATACAATTGTCAGGCAAAAGTTCATATACACTTTTAAGTCGATTGGTCAGTTCCATAGTCCGTCCTTTTAAAAAATCCGAGTTCAAAAAAACTCGGATTTTTATAGGTTACTTATTTTGCCAGTGAAGCGTTGATCTTTTCCAGAAGGGCATCTGCATCTTCGCCGTGAACAGCGCAAGCTTGCTCGATGGTTTCACCTCTTGCAGAGGGGCAACCCAGACAATGCATGCCGATTTCCAAAAAGAATTCAGCAGTTTCGGGATATTGATCCAATACGTCACCGATAATGGCGTCTTTTGTAATCATTGTACTAACCTCCTTTGTTTACTGATATTCATTATACACTATTCTTTCGCAAAAAGAAATATATTTTGAAAAATAATTATATATTTTTTATCAAAATTAAAAAAGGGT
>JAZROO010000091.1:0-12272 GCA_045648705.1 Eubacteriales bacterium
TGGAATATCGGTGCGGAAGGTCAGGTGCTGGTCGGTGGACTTGCTACTATTTCCGTAATGATGTTTTGCGGCGGCAAGATGCCTACACCTGTTTTGATGATTGCAATGTTGGCAGCATCTGTTTTGGCAGGTATCATCTGGGCACTGTTGCCTGCGGTCTGCAAGGCACTTTGGAACACCAACGAAACGTTGTTTACTCTGATGATGAACTACGTGGCAATTCAGCTTGTTGCGTTTTTCCTCAAAACATTTGTTAAAAACGGCTCGGGTGTTTTAACTCCTATGCCGGAGTATGGTTTACCGATTCTGTTTGGCAAAAACTATCTTTTGAACATCATTATTGTGGCACTGCTCACAGTAATTATTTATATTTATCTGAAATATACCAAACAAGGTTACGAGATTTCGGTTGTCGGTGAAAGTGAAAACACTGCAAGATACATTGGTATTGACGTGAAAAAGGTAGTAATTCGTACCATGATTATCTCGGGCGCACTTTGCGGCATTGCCGGATTGTTGCTGATTGGTGGCACCAATCACACCATCAGTACCACCACCGCAGGCGGCAGAGGATTTACCGCCATTATGGTTTCTTGGCTTGCCAAGTTTAATCCCATATTTATGATTTTCACCTCTTTTCTGATTGTGTTTTTGGAAAAGGGGGCCCAACAGGTGTCTACCGATTTTAGAATTCCGAGCGCTATTTCGGAGATTGTAACGGGCATCATTCTGTTTTTCATTATCGGTTGCGAGTTTTTCTTGCAATATAAACTGATTATCAATCGCAAAAGAAAGGAGAATGAATAATGCTTGCCTTTCTTGTGAGTGCCATCAGACTTGGTATGGCATTTTTGTACGGCTCAACGGGTGAGACCATCACTCAAAAATCGGGCCACTTGAATCTGGGTATTCCCGGTGTTATGTGCGTGGGTGCATCCTTTGGATGCTACGCGGAGTATTTGTATTTTGATGCTGTCGGCAGAAATATCAGCCCATTTCTTGCTATTTTGATTCCGATTTTGGCAACGATACTCGGCGGCGCTTTGTGCGGATTGCTCTTTTGCTTTTTGACGGTGACTATGCGCGCCAATCAGAACGTTACAGGTTTGGCACTTACCACCTTTGGTGTCGGTCTGTCCGACTTTATGATTGCGCAAACCGGACCCGTTTACACCAAGGGTAGTCGTTACTTTACCGCCGGCTTACCGTTTGCGGACGATCTTGGTTGGTTTGGTGAACTGTTCTTCTCTCACGGTGTTTTGATTTACCTTGCCATTATTGTTGCATTGGTTTCGTCGTTTGTGTTGTTTAAAACACGTATTGGTCTCAATCTTCGTTCGGTAGGTGAAAATCCTGCAACTGCCGATGCCGCAGGTATCAACGTATCCCGTTATCGTTATGTTTCCACCTGTATCGGTTGCGGTATTGCAGGGCTTGGCGGACTTTCCTTTGTAATGGATTATCTGCATGGCAACTGGGAATACTGCATTGATGCAATCGGTTGGCTTGCCATTGCACTGGTTATCTTTACCGTTTGGAAACCCAATCTCGGTATTATCGGTTCTCTTGTGTTTGGCGCGCTGTACATTGCCAGTAGTTACATTACAGGCGTAAGCTTTGCCAATAAAGAACTCTTTAAAATGCTGCCGTACGTGGTTACCATTGTTGTTTTGATATTCACCAGTATTCGAGATAAAAAGGAAAATCAGCCGCCGCAAAGTCTCGGCTTGTCTTATTTCCGCGAAGAAAGATAAATAAAAATGCTACTCTGATGAGTAGCATTTTTTATTTTATAAATTTTCATTATAACGTTTTTTGAGTTCATTTAGTATCTGTGGGTAAAGTTGGCAGGTCATACCACCGTCCACGATGAGTTCCGTACCGGTAACGTTTTTAGACATATCAGTACCGAAAAACCAACAAGCGTTTGCCACATCCTCAAAATCGGAGATATCTCCGATGGGGGTGAGTGAGCCGTTTACGATCTGCTTGTTGCCCATCTGTACCCATCGTTCTGTTTTAATGGTGCCGGGGAGCACAACGTTGCATCGAATACCGTACGGTCCCAAATCAACAGCAAGCGCCTTGGCAAAGGCATTTATGCCGCCCTTGGAAGCGGAGTATGCCGCGCGATTGGGAATGGCGCGGTAGGCGGTGTTGGAACTGATAAAGACCACCGAGCCTTTGCCCATTTCTCTCATACGGATGGCGGCTTGACGAATGATCGTAAAGTTCCATACAAGATTGGTTTCAAACACCTCTTGAAATTCATCCACAGGAACAGTCCAGAAATCCTGACCGGCAGCAGGGTCTTTGGGGTTAAAGCCCAGATTGGCGGCATTGAGAATGACCGTTTCAACAAATCTGCCCGTAGCATCAATATCGTTAAATATATCAATAATCTGCTGCTCGTTGCGGATATTGCATTCGTAACCCTTTGCAAAAATGCCGTATGTATCGCTTAGTTTTTTTGCGGAGGTTTCTGCTTGTGTGCCGTTTCGACTGGTGATAAAAACATCCCAACCCTGCTTTGCAAAATGCTCTGCTATGGCATATCCTGTGCCGCTTTGAGCACCTGTTATAAATACCGCTTTCATTACTTTTCCTCCTTGAAGAAATAATACTCTGTATTTTCGGGGCCTGTGTTATGATTTTCCACTATCAGCACCTTTGAATCTTTTTCCATTAAAATGTTATGCCATTCGCCTTTTTTGACGTTATAGATTTTTCCCTGTTCCAAGGGATATCTGTGCATTTGCTTTCCTATAACAAGGGTTGCACAGCCTTTTAACAGCACAAACACCTCATCGGTAAGCAGATGGCGCTCTATCTTATCAAAAAGCTTTTCATCAAAGTGTTCAGCGTAGTTTGCAATGGCTACGCGCCACTGCTCAAAATTCATGGTACGGTTATAACCCACACCCGTATATTCAAGTATCTCTATATTATCCATATTAAAAATAAAACTCCGTTTTATTTATAAAAATCTCCTATTGTAAGAATTAAGGGGGTATCTTTTACCGGAATTTCTTTGATCATTATCATACCGTTGCCTTTATCTTCTATATCCTCATCCGGAATTTTATAGATCTCTCCGCTCATTATGTCTATGAGTCTGAGGTCTTTGCCTGCCGTGAATATCTCACAGGTCATAAAGGTATGGATGCTTGTGGTCATAATGTTGGAGGGATACCAATAGATAAGAGCTTTGGCACCGTTTTTCTCTAAAATACCGGTAGTAAGGTCCCATCGGTCAGGGGTACGATCATAAACAACCTTGCTTTCGCTGTGGCGAATATAGTACGGGAGACTTGATTTTCGAACATCACCGCAGAAAAGTGAGCATATATTCTGAAGCACATAGTAGGATGGCTTTTCGATGTAATCGCCTGTTGCTTGACCATTTTCGTCAAAATCGGCACCCAGTACTCCGAAATAGCCAAAATCAAGGTATGAGCTTAAATCTCCTACTTTGCCGTTTAGTGCTTCCTTCATATCCACGCAAGAGAAATACGAGAGGAAATGCACATCACAGAGAAGGTCCGTCATGGTGTGACGGGCAAGTTGTTTTGCCTGTAACTCGGGTGTCCAGGCTCCCGTGTGATTTGCACCGCGTCCGCCTCTTTTTGACTGGGTTCCGCTTTCACCCTGAATAAGCTCGATATTAGAGCCGTACTCCCTGAGCAGAGCCCTGAAGGCATCTGCCTTTTGGAACATATCGTTTTCGTCGTGGGTATATTCGTGGAAAGAGATATAATCAATATAGTTTGCCATTCCTGTAGAAAGGGCATCATTTAGAAAGCTGATTTGGTGACGGCAGATGGCGCCGCCGATTATTTTGGCCTCGGGGTATACCTCTCTGATGGCTTTGGCGGTGTCGATGGTGAAATGTCCCAATTCCTCTCCGTTAACGCCGTGCTTCCAGCACCATTCTCCATCAGGCTCGTTCCAGATTTCAAAATATCTGACCTTTTCTTTATAACGAGTGACTGTGGCTTTGACGTAATTGGACCAAGCTGTTTTTTCTTCTTCAGTGAAGATGGGAGGACAGCCTACTGCACCATAAACCTCCTTTGCCGCTTCGGTATAAAGATCGTTACCGTAGCAGAGGCATATCCAAGGCTCTACTCCACGAGAGGAAAGATTATCGACGATAGTGTCAAGCCAAGCGTAATTGTAGATGCCTTTTTCTCTTTCGGTCTTTTGCCAGCCCGACTGAATCCGTGCAAACTTTACTCCGCAGGCGGCCACCTTATCGTAGGCATTTTCGGGGTTGAAAGCATCGCGGTCGAGTTTTTCAAACCCCAGACCGATTTTTGAATATTTTATATCCTTTGCATTTTTGGGCTCAATTTTTCCGACTTTTATGAGTTTTTCCATGAATTCATCTCCTGACTCTTGGCTTAGAAATAAAATTCGGTTTTAGCCGGTCGAATGTCAGTGAGTGCACCGGTGTAATGGCGTAAGGTGTGCGGCTGATAGGGGTGCTTTAAGCATTCTTCTTCATTGATCTCAATACCCAGACCTGCTTTGTCGGGAATGGTGATATAGCCGTCTTTATATTCAAGACTTTCATTGGTGACATCTTTTCTCCACTCAACGTCGCTGTACATAATCTCAAGAATGGAGAAGTTGGGGCAACAAGCGGCAAGTTGTAGGGTAGCCGCATTCGCGACGGGACCTGACGGATTGTGCGGTGCAAAGGGGATATAATAAGCCTCTGCCATAGCGGCAATCTTTTTGAGTTCCATAATGCCGCCTGCATGGGAAATATCGGGCTGAATGTAATCTGCCGCGCGCATTTCGAAAAGGTCTTTGTAGGATTTGAGGGTATAAAGACGTTCGCCTGCGGAAATGGCGACAGGGGATTTATCCCTTACGGCTTTTAATGCTTCGAGATTGTCAGGGGGAGTCGGCTCCTCAAAGAACATCGGTTTAAACTGCTCCAGTTCTTTTGCGATTTTGATACCTGTCGGCACGTTGAATCTGCCGTGACCTTCAATCAGCAGGTCAACTTCATTTCCTACGGCATCTCGTACCGCTGCCACACATTCCAGCGCGGTATTGAGATCTTTATTAGAGATTTCAAGATATGCCTTGCCAAACGGGTCCCATTTCATTGCGGTAACACCGCGCTGTACGGCAATCTTGGCTTTTTCACCAAACTCCTTGGGTGTTTTAGCACCGGCAAACCAACCATTTACGTATATACGGACTTTATCATTGACTTTGCCGCCCAAAAGCTGATAAACAGGGACATTTAAATGTTTACCCAAAATATCCCAAAGTGCCATCTCTACTGCAGAAAGCGCCGACATAAGCACCGCGCCGCCGCGCCAATAGGCATCCCTGTAAATGTCGTGAAAGTGCTTTTCGATATCAAGCGGATTTTTGCCTACCAGATATTCTTTGATATGCTCTACGGCACCGATGAGTGCCTTTTCTTTGTATTCAAGAGTTGCCTCACCAACGCCTGTAATGCCATCGTCGGTATATACCTTGACAAATACCCAGTTAGTTCTGAAGCAGTCTACCGTAAAAGTCTTTACATCCGTTACTTTCATAACATTATCTCCTTATATATCTTAGCAATTACTTTGTTATCGCAGTCAAAATCATCTGCTGAAATCGAGTCAAACATACCGATATGGATCGGCACGACCTTTTGGGAATTTATGCGCCTTGCAAAGCGCGCGGCATCACACATATTCATGTTATTGCCTACACCGTTGATTGGTAAAAACAGGGCATAAATATCATCGGGGATGTCACTGAAAATTTCCTTATTATAAAGCGTATCACCCGTTACATAATATTTCTTTTCCCCGTCATCAATCACAACGCCTATGGCGGCAATATCACTGTGTTCTGCCTTAACTGCGGTGAAAGTTATGTTATTTTCAGTCCATAAGGTGTGGCGGTTAAACAAAACGTAATTATTATTACCACCGAACTTTCGCACATCCTGCCACACCGATGATGGTGCCAAAACGGTCATGCGACTGTCTTTGTTTATAAAGTGCGCCACAGTTTCGGGGTCATAGTGGTCAAGATGATTGTGGGTAAAGATCATCACATCCGGCTTTATATCAAAAATGCTTTCATCTACCGCTACGCGACGGAAATTTTCGGGATTTAGTTTTACTACACTGTCCGATAAATAGGGGTCGATCATTATTTTCAAGCCCCGAGTTTCAAACAGGAGACCTGCCTGACCTAAATACGTAATTTTCATTTTATTCACCCATTGACATAGATTTGAAATTATTGTATTATATTTTTTACTCTAATAATATAATTTTCTTTGTGTTTTTATTAGAAATCTTACTGAAAAGGAAGAATGCTATGATCATTTTGCCCGAAATAGTGACGATAGGAATCTACGATTCCAGAATTATCGCAAAGAATACCGTTATCAGTAAAAACCGAAAAACCACGATGTTTGAAATTGAGTTGCCGATAGAGGACGGCGGCGTAACTTATATTGATTCAAACTCCGGGCAAATTCAGCCCAATATGATCATTTGCGCAAAACCGGGGCAAGTCAGACACACGAAATATCCTTTTAAATGTTATTATATACATATGATCCTGCACAGTGGAGATTTGTATGACGTGCTGATGGATACACCTGATTTTTTTGAAATTGATAATGTGGATGCATATCAGGAGATTTTTGCCAAACTGGTCAAACACTATGATGCTTTTGCCGATAGAGAAGAGGTAATGCTGCAAGGCCTTTTATTGCAACTGATTTACACGATCGTGAAAGATTGCTCCCAAAAAACAAGATTTAGCGGCTCTGCAAGTGGCGGCTTGATCGAAAATGCATTGCGCTATATTAAGGAGCATTTGACCGAAGATTTAACTTTGGAAGCGGTTGCCGATGCGATGTCACTGAGTCCCATTCATTTTCATAATACATTTAAAAGAGCTGTCGGCAAGACGTTGCGTGATTATGTAGAGGAACAGCGCATAAAGAAAGCCATCAACCTGTTGGTTACAACCAACTATACCTCGACCAAAATTGCCTACGAGTGCGGCTTTTCGTCACAAAGCTATTTTTGTTACGCGTTTAAGCGTCGACTGGGTCAAACACCGCGGCAATATGCAAAAGAAGTTTACAATAAATACGAAGTATAAAACAATTAATATTTACGTTTTTTGCCTGAAAAAGTCGACCGCTTTGCAGTTTTAAAGTGGGTCGGCTTTTTTCTGTTGCTTTGGGGTTTTGAAAGCAGAGCGCGTTGCGCTTTCTTTTCTTCGGGAGAAAGGGCAACATATACTTTCTTTTCGGTAAAGGGGTCAAGCCCTGTATAGTACATTACCGTGGCGGCGGTGCTCGGTGTCGGATAAAAGTCTTGCACCTGCTCGGAGCGCACCTTGTTGCGCAACATATAGTCGGCAAGTTTTTGAGCCGATTTCATTGTGGAGCCGGGGTGGGAGGACATTAAATAGGGAACAACGTATTGCTCAAGACCTGCCTTTTTACTGGCGGCAGAGAATTTGGCAACAAATTGTTCGTATACCTCATAGGAAGGTTTGCCCATAAGTGAAAGCACTTCGGGGCAGATGTGTTCGGGTGCGGTTCGCAGTTGTCCCGAAGTGTGTTCCCGTGCCAATTGACTGATAAAACGGTTTCCGCTTGTTTTGTCTGCCATCACGTAGTCGTGCCGTATGCCACTGCGCACAAAGACTTTTTTGACGCCCTTGACCGAAGCGGCGCGTTTGAGCAGTTCAATATATTCATCGTGGTCAACGATAAGATTGGAGCAGGGCTTTGGGGTCAGACATCTGCGACCGGCACAAACGCCTTTTTCACCATTTGCCACGGCTTTGCAAGGTCCGGTGCGGAAATTGGCGGTCGGACCGCCGATATCGTGGATATATCCCTTAAAACCGGGGAGCGTGGTTAAAAACTCCACTTCTTTTACAACCGAATCAATACTGCGCGAAGTGACGGCTCTGCCTTGATGATAAGCAATGGCGCAAAAGGCGCAGCCGCCGAAGCATCCGCGGTTGTGGGTGATGGAAAATTCTACTTCTTCAATCGCAGGGACACCGTCTTTTTGGTAAACAGGATGTGGCTTTCGGGTAAAGGGAAGTTCACCCAGCGCATCCAGTTCTTTGGTATCAAGCGGCTTTGCAGGCGGATTTTGCACCAAAAGTCCTTCGTCATAACTTTCGCAAAGTGTTTTGCCGTCAATATGGTCGCAGTTTTGATATTGGATTTTGAAGGAACGAGCATAACTTAACTTGTTTTCTTTAATTTCATTAAACGAGGGGAGCTGTGTAAACTCACCTTTGGGTTGATAATCGCGTTCGGTAAAAACAACCGTTCCTGCCACGTCGCGAATCTTTTTAACGGGAATCCCTCTGTCGAGCAACTGTGCAATGCGCACCATAGAACGTTCACCCATGCCATAACTGAGGATATCGGCACCACTGTCTACCAAAATGCTTCTGCGGATTTTATTGTCCCAATAATCATAGTGAGCAAATCTTCTCAGCGATGCTTCAATGCCACCGATGATGATAGGAGTGTCACCGTAAATTTGGCGCAGTTTGTTAGAATAGACAATCACAGCGCGATCGGGGCGCATACCGATTTTGCCTTTTGGGGAATAATAGTCGTAGTCACGACGACGCTTGGCAACAGTGTAGTTGGCAACCATGGAGTCGACGTTTCCGGCATTGACCAAAAAAGCAAGTCTCGGTTTGCCAAGACGCTTAAAATCATCATCACTTTTCCAATTCGGTTGGGCAATGACGGCAACGCTAAACCCTGCATTTTCAAGCACTCTGCCGATAATGGCGGTACCAAAAGAGGGATGGTCGATATATGCATCACCACTGATAATGATAAAATCGGGTTGTGAAATATTAAGATGGGATAGCTCCTGTCGGGTCATCGGCAGGGGAGAGGCGGCAAGTTTCATAATTGTGAACCTTTCTTTTTACTTATTTATATAATAGCACATTTGTTTTCACAAGTAAATTTGTTTGTAAAAAAATTGTGAAAAGCTATTGACTAAAAGCAAAAAGCGTGTATAATAAAATTAGCACTCGAGAAGCTTGAGTGCTAAAATCAAAAAGGAGGAAGTTGAAAGTGAAACAACGGCAGCAGGATATACTCAAAGCAGTCATTGAAAGTTATATCGAAAACGGCGAGCCGGTTTCCAGTAAATTTATTCTTCAAAGGGAAGGACTGGACGTTTCCTCCGCAACCATTCGCAATGACCTTGCGTATCTTGAAAAGCAAGGGTATTTGCACCAACCGCACACGTCGGCAGGCAGAGTGCCGACCGAGATGGGTTATCGTTTTTACGTTGATCATCTTTTGGAACTGCCCAGCCTTGATATGAAAACCACCGAAGATTTGGTGGCGGCAGTCAGCTCCATTAACGCAACGGCAGATGAATTTCTGAAAGAAGCGATCACGCTGTTTTCCCGTATCACAGGGTACACAAGCGCCGCCGTCGTTCAACAGAGCGACAGTGATCGCATTATGCGTATGGAAGTGATCAAAACGGCAGATGATATGATTAATCTGGTCGTGATTACCAAAAGCGGAAAGGTCAAGAATAGTTTTTGCAGACTGTATTTTCTTGCCACCGATGATGATATCAGAGAACTCAACGATACGCTTGGACAATATGTGCAAAACGCGGCCATTACGCAGTTGAGCGATGCCGACTTTGAGGAGTTGGAGCAGTTGCTCGGTAACCGCCAAAAGAACTGGGAATTTTTGGTCGGTATGGTCAAGAATATTGTGCACAGTATGAGCCGTCCGAAAGTTATCGTCAGCGGTCAGAGCCATATGCTTTCGCATCCTGAGTTTTACGAAATTCATAAAGCGCAGAACATTATGTCCTTTTTGGGCAGAGAGGATGCACTGTACCACGTTTTAACCAGCGGGGAAGACAGTCACGACGTCAGCATCAAAATCGGCAGTGAGATTGGTGATGAAATCGGTGATCAAACGCTGGGGGATATGGGACTGGTTATCCGTAAATACGGTGACGATATCGGCACACTGGGGGCTTTGTCCATCTTCGGCCCCAAACGAATGGACTACGGTAAAGGCGCTTCGCAGGTAGACTACTTTGCGCGCTGTATTGAAAAGTTTTTAAAAGAGCATTATATGTAGGAGGTCTTTATGGAAGAAGAAAAGACTGTTGTGACTCCTGAGGAAACTGAGGAAACACCTAAAAAAACCAAAAAACCGAAAAGTACAAAGCAGGACAAGGAAATTGCTTCTCTTAAAGAAGAACTTGCGGCGCAAAAAGATCAGATGTTGCGCACTCTTGCGGAGTATGACAATTATCGTAAACGCACTCAAAAAGAGAAAGAGGCAATGTACGGAGATGGTATTGTGAGTGCCATCAAAAACTTTTTGCCGGTGATTGACAATCTGGAAAGAGCACTTGCCGCCGCCGGAGAGGACAGTCCTTTAAAAGAGGGCGTAAATATGATTATGCAGCAAACCACCGAAGTACTTTCTAATATGGGGGTTACCCAATTTGGTGAGATCGGTGAGGAATTTGACCCCGCGCGTCATGCGGCGGTAATGCATGTTGATGATGAAAACCTGCCCGAAAGCAGTTTGGCTGAGGTACTGCAAAAGGGTTATGTTTATAAAGACGGGCAAATCATCCGTCATGCAGCCGTTAAGGTTGCCAACTAAATTTTGTTATTAAATGGAGGAAATATATTATGTCTAAAATTATCGGTATCGACTTAGGTACAACCAACTCTTGTGTCGCTGTTATGGAAGGCGGCGAGGCAACTGTTATCCCCAATGCTGAGGGTGGCAGAACAACTCCTTCCGTTGTTGCATTTAAAAAAGATGGTGAAAGAATCGTCGGTCAGACTGCTAAAAACCAAGCAGTTGTAGACCCGAACCGTACCATTATTTCTATTAAAAGAGATATGGGCTCTGCCAAGAGAGTGGAAATTGACGGTAAAAAGTATTCTCCCGAAGAAATCAGCGCCTTTATTCTGATGAAGCTTAAGGCAGATGCTGAGGCATTTTTGGGCGAACCTGTTACCGAAGCAGTTATCACTGTTCCTGCATACTTCTCTGATTCTCAGCGTCAGGCAACGAAAGACGCAGGTAAAATCGCAGGTCTTGATGTAAAGCGTATTATCAATGAGCCTACCGCTGCTGCACTGGCATACGGTATGGATAAAGAAAACGAGCAAAAGATTATGGTCTACGACTTGGGCGGCGGTACCTTCGACGTTTCCATTCTGGAAATCGGCGACGGTGTTTGCGAAGTTCTTGCCACCAACGGTAACACCCGTTTGGGCGGTGACGACTTTGACGATCGCATCATCAACTGGATCAACGATGAGTTCAAAAAAGAGCACGGTGTTGACCTCAAGAGCGATTCTATGGCAGCTCAGCGCTTGAAGGAAGCGGCTGAAAAGGCAAAAATCGAGCTTTCCAGCTCCACTACCGCTCAAATCAACCTGCCCTTTATTTCAGGCAACGCAAGCGGTCCGCTTCACCTGAATATGTCTCTCAACCGCGCTAAGTTCAACGAACTGACCGCTGACCTCGTTGAATCAACCATGGAGCCTGTTCGCAACGCTATGCGTGATGCCGGTCTTTCCAACAGTGATATTGATAAAGTAGTTTTGGTTGGTGGTTCTACTCGTATTCCTGCCGTTGCAGAAGCCATCAGCAAGTATATGGGTCAGGATGCTCATAAGGGCATCAATCCCGACGAATGTGTTGCCAGCGGTGCCGCCATTCAGGCTGGCGTTCTGGGTGGTGACGTTAAGGGTCTGTTGCTCTTGGACGTTACTCCGCTTTCCTTGGGTCTTGAAACCTTGGGCGGTGTGTTCACCAAACTGATCGAGCGCAACACTACCATTCCTGCCAAAAAGAGTCAGATCTTCTCCACTGCGGCAGACAATCAGCCCAGCGTAGAAATCCACGTTCTGCAGGGTGAGCGCGAAATGGCGGCAGATAATAAGACCTTGGGTCGTTTCCATCTGGACGGCATTGCTCCTGCTCCTCGCGGTATTCCTCAAATCGAGGTTACCTTTGATATTGATGCCAACGGTATCGTAAACGTATCCGCTAAAGATATGGGCACCGGTAAAGAGCAGAATATCACCATCACTTCTTCTACCAATATGTCCAAAGAGGATATTGAAAAGGCAGTTAAAGAAGCTGAAAACTTTGCAAGTGAAGATAAAAAGAAGAAAGAAGCCATCGAGATTCGCAACAATGCCGATCAGGCAGTTTATCAGTGTGAAAA
>JAZROO010000092.1:0-2411 GCA_045648705.1 Eubacteriales bacterium
GGAGTAATGCCCGTAAAAAGCCCCTTATTATAAGCATAATCAATGGAGCCGTTTTTAACAAACCAATCCTTTGCTCCAATATCCTTAAAGACCTTCAGTGCATCGGTCCAAGTGTTTTTGACAGTGACAGCACTAATATAACCGTTTACGGCAAAATAGTAGGTCTTGCCTGCCTGCAAAAGCGTTGTATAACGTTGCCCTTTCGTTGTTTTCTGAACGGTTGTGGCAACAGCCTTTAAATTCTCATCATATATCAGTGCACTTGGAGATGGAGCACAATCCCAAGTATATTCACCGATTCTTTCGGGGGTAAAGATTGCAAGTTGTCCCTCGTCATCATGGTTGTAAATAAACTCTTCCTTTACATTTTCTTTCAGCGTAACACAATCCGCTGAAGTTGCCATAATCTGATCGGCATAATGGTGCAAATAGGAATATTCCTTATTGATGACATAATAGTTCTTTCCCTTTTGTGCATAGAAAAATACGGTGTTTACCTTTTCACCGCTGCCTGTAAATGCAATCTGTTTCTGTGCTCCGTTTTCCGAAAAAACAAGCAGGTCGGATTTACCGATGATGGGAGTAACAATATACCACCGGCTTTCTGTACTGCTGATGGAGTTACAGTAAAGCTGACGGGCAGAAACAAAATCGACTCCGGACTGTGCGCCAACCAATGTATAAGTGTTGCCGCCTTCCAACCGATAGATCTCATTTCCAATGGGTTTAACCGTCTTGCCGCTCTCATTTTTCAGCGTAGCAGATATGCTGCCGTCAAAGCAATAATAACCGGAAGAAAAGGGACGAAAAGTGACCGCTTTGCCGCCATATTCAACCCAACGCCAACCGGAAGTTGTGATAACTTCACTTGCAACCGCCCTCTCAATGCTCAGGGTAATATTGCTGTATTGTTGCAGATCAATTGTATAGGTCGTCCCTGCCGTAAGAGTAAAGTAGGAACTGCGACCGTCATACTTATGGCCATAATAGCTTGCATATCCTTCTTCCAGCACAATGGTAAAAGAAGAGCCATTTGTCACGCCAATTAAATATACCCCTGTTTGTGTCGGCGTAAAGGTATATTTTGCGCCTTGGGTAATCTGGTTATCTCCCACTTGTAACGTCGCTTCTGCAAAGGCGCAAAGCGGCATCGAAAGCAACAGTAAAATCACCAGATTCAACGATAACAACTTTTGCCAACTTTTTCTCATACTCTCTCTTCCTTTCGTTTTTGAATTTTTATATTTAAGGCTCCTAAAAGAAGCCAAAAAAACGGAGCGGTAAGCGGCTGACTGATGCCGAAAAACGCCTGTATGCAGTAGCACACAACGGCACTGCCTGCAATTGCAACCACCGAATTTTCTCTACCATAACGCACCAAACGCGCAAATCCAAGACCAATCATCCCCAAATATGCCATCAAAGCAAAAATACCCTGATGATAAAGGATATTGAGGTATTCGTTGTGGGCAGCATCGATCGAAGCTACGATCTGTATCCCAAGGTTCTCATCAAAGCGCTTAAACGGCTCGATGCCTGCCAGTGACATCGTGTCGGGACCGTGGCCAAACCAAATTCTCTCTCCCACCCGTTCCAGCACGTTTCGCCAAATATAGATTCTTCCTGAACCGAAAGTATCCTGCATCTGTCCGCGCAATATAAGGTGCAACTGATGCAAAAAGCCTCCGCCGATATCCACAAAATATAAAAATGCAATACCGCCGACAGCCCCTAATGCCAAGAGACCAAAATACAAGCATCTTCCCTTTTTACCAATCGGCAAAAGAAAGGCAATGCAAATTACCGCACCGACAAACACACCGACCAAACCTGCCAGCACTTTCATCCCGAACAGTACCCACAGTGCCAGTCCCAACGGCAGCAGTAACCAAAACCGCGCTTTTCCTTTCATTCTAAGTACGCTCACCGCCAACACAGGTATGGCGATACACAAAAACGTCGCCACAAAGTCTACGTTGCCGATGGTACCGAGATATGCTCCCGAATAGGCGGTATAAGCATCAAAATAATTATATCCGTCGGGGTACATATAAAATGGATTCAGTCCCCAAAGTTGCAAAATGCAGATGATACAAAAGGCGCTCACACCGCCACCGAAAATGTACACCAGCCGCCTGTCAGGTACAAAAAATTTGCTGACAAAATAAAAGCAAAAAACATAAATGGCAATGCTCACTACACCCTCGCTCCGCGTGCCGCCAAACCATACCGCATCATGCTCGGAAAGCGCGGCAGAAACAATCGTCAGCCCCAAATACAACAGTGCCACCTTTTGCACCATCGTTTCGGGATAAAGTAAGCGCCACACTTGCTTTGCCTTCAACGTTCCGACCAACAGACTTTCAAAAAGCAACAGCAGCATCAGCCCTGCATAACCACCGCAGATGATA
>JAZROO010000093.1:0-9785 GCA_045648705.1 Eubacteriales bacterium
GATGGCATTTGTATGTTGTCTCCCCTTTGCCGGCATCATATTGTTAATTTCATATCTTGTAAAAGAAAAATGGATCAGCGATTTGATTTTTTATATTTGCCCGATGGTTATGGGGCTTATAATGATCCAATTAAACAAAAAGTAAGGAGGGACTAACACACGGGGACACGGAGTAACATAACACAGGGGACGGTTCTGTGTGTTGCAATGTGGTTAGAAAATTTTAAAATAACACATAGAACCGTCCCCTGTGTTAGAAATAGACAATTTAAATAGCTTAGGAACTATAGGAGCAAGCGGAAGTTATCATCGAGGTTTTGGAGGACATTATAAAGTCGAATTTAATTTGATAATTTTTTTGAAAGTTTAGAGGAATATGAAAATGAGCAAGAAAAAGCTTATTATTTTATTAATAGCACTTGGGGTTGCAACATACGCTATTTTTTGCGGAATCGTTTATTTATGCTTTCACCGAATTCAATCCAACCCAATTGATAAAATTGCGCGTGCTTATCTTTATGAACACGTAGTTTTAGATGAAGCCTACGGTAAAATCGAATATATCGGAAGAGATATAGTTTCCGGCAAGGTCATCACAGAGGAAGTAGCAGAGATTCCTTACATACTACGCACCGATAAATACCTTGTATATTGCTCGGTTTCCCTACATTCAAACGGAAGTGAGTGGGTGGCTGACTCATATAAACTTAAAGAAATTCGCATAGAGGAAACGCATAAACTCGTTCAGTCTTTCAAATAACGCAAAGGGAGACAGGGGTAACACAGGGGACGGTTCTCTTGTCCCCTCCAAAAAATGCATATAAAAAACCTCCTGCGGCAAATGCCGTAGGAGGTTTTGATTTAAGGTTTGATTCTGTCGAGCGCTTTGGTAAGCGGGATATACAGTACCAGTATAATGGCGAAGTTGCCGATACCGTGTATCATATCAAAGGTAATGCCACCGGCAATCCAAGAAAATGCAAATTCGGGGCCCATTGCAAAAAAGTAAGGAACGCTGCAGAGTGTGCCGAAGCTCATTCCGAAAATACCGCCAATCAGCGCAAACAGCCAAGCCTTTCGAATCTTTCTGAAAGGCATGACGACCAGCACCAAGATAGCCCAGACGTACAGGTACATAATGTTCCACACGTTAAATCCAAACAGCAACAGTTCCAGTCCCACAAATACGTAGGTGGAAATCAACGTTTTATATCCGAATTTATAGGCATAGACCATCAAGAGCAGACTGACAGGCTCGATATTCGGAAGACCCTGCATCACCCATTGCCCCAGCGCCAGTAAGGCGCCGAGCATCGTCAGCGTCAGCAGTTCTTTTAAGCTAATTTTCTTACTCATTATCCAATGGTATAGGTGAGCTCAAACACGTCACCGTCAGCGATGGGTTGGGTGTTGAGTCCATCTGTCGTCATCTGGCCATCCTTGGTCAAACACCACCAGCCTTTATCCACACTGTAGTCTGCGGTTTGACCATTGACGGTGGTATAATATCCATCCTCCGCATACTCGATCAACTTTGCCTCTACCATTGCATCGGCAAGATAGAGTTTTTGCGTGGAAAGCTTGAACTCTTCGGACGACTTGTCTTTGTAAACTACGGTGAGCGTTATGTTTTTATCTCCCTCCACCGTATCCTTCTGACACGCGGCAAAGATACTCAGCATCATTACCGCCAGCACAAGCAGTGCTATGACTTTTACTACTCTTTTCATTTTTTATTTCTCCTTTAAAAATAATTTTGCCAAAGCCCACTACAAAGAACTTTTTGTCACGGCAAAACCGCCTCTTTGGGAGAAACAAAGAGGGCAATTTACACCGCCGCCAAATACTCGTGGCGCAATGTAAGCAGTGCTGCAAGGCAAGTATTCCGACTGGGGACTTCACAGTAAAATCTTCGCCTATTTTACTGAATGCGATATTTGCCTTCTCAACTTTCGTCAATGACATAATAAATACCGCTTGTCCGTCACGGCGACGAGTTCGTCAGGGAATTTCACCCCTGTTCCTTTTTAATCAAAGCGCACAAATCACGCCTTGAACCTAACAGCATTTTCTTTTGGCAAGGTCATTATATCACTCCGCTTTGCAAATTGCAACCCACATAAAGCATTTACAACAAAACCAATGCGTGATATACTAAAAGAAAGGATGATACACACTATGGGAGGAAACATATAAATGATGCATTCCATTTTAATTATCGGTCAGTCCAATATGGCAGGGCGCGGCTTTGCAAACGAAGTCGAGCCGATTCAAAATGATAAACTTTTCGTACTGCGCAACGGTCGTTGGAGACCGATGTATGTCCCTGTAAATAATGACCGAGATAAAGCAGGAATCAATCTGGTAGAAAGTTTTGCCGACCTATATGCCAAGGAGCATGGCGTAGACGTGGGCATCATTCCGTGCGCTGACGGCGGAACCTGCCTTGACCAATGGCAAGTGGGCAGTCTTTTGTTTGACCACGCGTGTTATATGTCAGAACTGGCATCCCGCACCTCCACCATTGCCGCAGTGCTCTGGCATCAGGGCGAGTCGGACAGCAGTGATGAACGCTATCCCTTTTATGAAGAAAAGTTAACCGTCATCCTCGATGCTTTTCGCAAAAAATTAGGACTGCACGACGTTCCGTTTTTATTGGGCGGATTGGGCGATTTTTTGCCGTATTGCGCCGCCGCGGAGCAAGTGAGAAACTATCAACAGGTAAATGCGACACTTGAGCAAATGGCAAAGAAAAACGCAATGACAGGGTTTGTATCCGCCAAAGGTCTTGGCGCCAACCCCGACAATACTCATTTCTCGGCAGCCGCCTTGCGCGAATTCGGAGAAAGATATTACAAAGAATTTTTGAAAATTGAGGATAAAAACAAAGTGTTCACCGAAAAATCCACGCCCGACGGCGCCATCCGAACCATTTTCGAGCACTTATAAAAAAAGACGGCTGATTCAGCCGTCATTTTTTATATAATTAATAGTTTCGTGTGTCTTTATAAGCATCTATCATGGCACGAATGTGATGCGAGGGCAAGGTGGCAGGAAGATTATGTACTCCCGAAAAGATAAATCCACCGTCTTTGCCAAGCGTTTTGATATTCTTGCAAACCGCGTGATACACCGCATCGTAATCTGCGCTCTCGGGAATGAGCTGCGCATCATATGCGCCGCCCCAGAACACAAGGTCTTTGCCGAATTTCTCTTTCAGTAATGCCGCATCCATTCCGGCAGCCGAAGTCTGCACAGGATTGAAAATGTCAACACCGCATTCAATCAAATCCCCTAAAATTTCAGAAATGGCACCGCAGGAGTGAAGATTGACCTTCATATCGGTACGAGCGTGCCAACCCTCAAACAAGCGTTTATAAAACGGCTTGTAAATCTCTCTCCAGAGCGGAGCGCCGATCATCACACCGCGATTATCGCCAAAGTCGTGCGCAATGGATAAGATGTCCACATATTTGCCTACCGCCTGCTCCAGAAGTTCAATCTGTTTTAAAGCGGCTTGCAGACATTTTTCAAGGAATGCCTTTATAACATCAGGCTCTTCCATCATCAGCACCATGCCCCCCAACATTCCACCGGGGGTATACTGCAAATCTCGCACACTCTCTCCCAAACAAATAGACAAATCTGTTTCGTTATATAAGCGCTTTGCCTGTTCCTCTAAATGACGAAGCATCGTTTCGTCAATGGTATCTTTTGGCTGAAATTTATCGGGATCGGGCACCTCAATCTCGGCAAACATATCCGTAGCTACCGCTTTGTCAAAATAATAGGTATCCTTAGGACAGAGATATTCCCGCTCACGGTGCTTCCAGATAATACTGCCATCAGCCAACTGCTCGAACTGTTCTTGCAAGGGCACTCTGTAAGTTTTGCCCCACAGTTCTTGCTCTTTCCACTGCGCTGTCACGTCACCGCGCAAACGACCTTTGCACATATTGGGAGAGTCAAGCAATATAATGTCACCATCCATTGCCTTGATCACCGGCTCCTCAAACACCGCATTGGTCATAAAGGTATCTATTCTGGTCGGTTGCTTTTCAACGCCAAGCACCTCTTGCAATTTATCATATGCTACTACATGCATTCCTGCCGTTTCGCATCCGCCAAGTCCGTTGGGCACTCTGTCGGGCAGGCGATGCTCCAGCACCGCACGTACGCGTTCTCTTGATGTCACTGTCATCACTCCTTTGGTTTAGTGTAACAAAATTCCGCCTGTTATTCAATAACACATCCTTTTAATTATTTGACATATCCTACTAACTGTGGCATACTATAACCGAGGTGATATATGTGCCCCAAATTACAAAAATTCATTATAACGAACACCGCATTCCGCCCTTCAAAATTGACCGTCCAAACGGTTATCCCGAATATTCTTTCGCGCATTTTATTGATGGAATTTATACCTATATTGATGGCGTCAGAGTTTTTCTGCCGCCCCATTCTTGCATCATCTGGCGGCCGGGCACACCCCAATATTTTGAAAGTGACAAGCCGATCTGCCATAATTGGTTTCACTTTAAAGGCAATCCCGAACCGCTGTTTCAAGAACTCGGCCTGCCGATCGATCAGTGGATTTGCCCAAAGCAATGGTTTTTCATCTCTGAAATCATCGAGGAAATGCAAGACGAATTTTTCTCCGAAAAAGCAGGGCGTACCACGCTTGTCCACCTTAAAGCCAAAGAGTTTTTTATCAAACTTTCCCGTGCCTTGCAGGATACTCCCGACGACTCTACCGCCGAGCTTATCCGACGGTTGCGCAGTCGAATGCTTTCTCGTCCCGAACAGGCATGGAGTGTCGAACAACTGGCAGACAAAGCAAATCTCAGTCCCTCCCGTTTTCATGCGCTCTATCACACGATGTACGGCAACGGACCGATAGACGATTTGATTCGTTTTCGCATCAACATTGCCAAATACGACCTTGAAACAACTTCCCTGCCCATCTCGTCGATTGCCGAGAAACTGGGATACCGAAACATCACCCATTTCAGCCGTCAATTTAAAAAAATCGTCGGCACCGCTCCGCAACAATATCGAAAAAATGATTTACTTAAGAAAACCAGTATGTTATGATTGAAATATAATGTATTCAGAGGTGTTAGTTATGTGGAAACAAAAAATCGGCATTTCCATCCAAAATAAATACAAGTTGCCCCTAAAACAAGTGATTCAAATCATAAAACAAACAGGGTTTGACGGCATTTCCCCCTCTTATGAAAACGATGAGATTCTCTCAGAAATCCACGCGGCCGCCAAAGAATGTAACCTTACCATTCACGCAATGCATGCGCCTTTTGGCAAGGCAAAACATATGTGGAGTGATGACACAAGTCTGGCCAACGTTGCCAAAGGTGAACTTTTAGCCGCGATCAGCGCGTGCGCCAAATTCGGCATACCAACCTTGGTGGTACACACCTGGATCGGTTTTAAGTATACGTTTGATGCCGCCTCACTGCATTTTGAGCGTTTTGATGAAGTGGTTGCCTTTGCAAAAGAAAACGGCATCCAAATTGCTTTTGAAAACACCGAGGGTGAGGAATATCTCTTTGCCTTAATGGAGCGGTATAAAAATAACGATACCGTCGGTTTTTGTTGGGATTCAGGGCACGAAATGTGCTACAATCGATCTAAAGATTTGCTTCAAAAATTCGGTGAGCGTCTTTATATGACGCATCTCAACGACAATCTCGGCATCAGCCGATTTGACGGCACAATCTATTGGACCGACGATTTGCATCTATTACCCTTTGACGGCATTGCCGATTGGGAGGACAACGTTGCCCGACTGAAACAGTCCAGAACGCTGGAATTCTTGAATTTTGAGCTCAATATAAATTCCAAGCCCGACCGCCACGAAAACGATTGCTACGGACAAATGCCCCTTGAGCAATATTTTGCCGAAGCCTACAAACGCGCTTGTAAAATAGCATATAACTATTCAAAATAACTGAAAGGCTTGACCGAATCGGTCAAGCCTTTCAATTTTCTCTTTTCAAGCCAATCTTCTTTTATATACACCAAGCCACTGCTGCAAGACGCTTTGCGCTGGCGGCAAGGGAATCAAGATATGCAAATTCATTTTTGGAATGAATGTTACCGCCGTCAACTCCGATCTCATCCACAGACGGAATACCTGCCACGGTAGTGTATGCGGCGTCCGAGCCACCCACAGCGGAGCGAGGGGAAAGAATGGGAAGACCACATTCTTTATAGATTTTATTCATTGTTGCAAGAAGCTGAATGTTTTGCTCTGTCAATGGCATGGCAGGGCGCTCACTGATCTTTTGCAACAGGCAAGAACATCCTTCCACGTGATTTTCGCTCGCGACCTCTTCGCAAAAAGCAACCGCTTGTTGATATTGCTCCGCATCGGCAAAGCGAATATCCACACGAAACTCGCATTTTTCGGGAACGGTATTTGGAACGGTACCACCGTTGATAACACCACAACTGAAGGTAAGCCCGTCGGCATCTTTCATTGTTTCAAGCTTGATGATTTTATGCGCCGCTTCGCAAATAGCGTTTGCCCCTTCTAAACATTTTGAGGAATGGGTTGCTTTGCCGCAAACGGTGAACAAATAGCGCAAGATGCCTTTACGTTCAAGTACGGCGACATTGCCTTGTGCGCCCTCGGTATTCAGAAAAGCAACCGCACCCTTTGCTTTCTCACACATAAATTCCACCGTTTTTAGATTGCTTGTACGGCTACTGGTTTCCTCATCCGTTTGAATAATCAGTTTGACGGGTCGGGCTGTAAAACCGCACTTTTCAAGCGCATCCATCGCCATAAACGATGCAACCACGCCACCCTTGCAATCCTTAACACCGGGACCGTAGATACATTTTTCATCCCGACGTACCGCAGGTGTGCCGAAAAGGCCGAGCGGATGTACCGTATCAATATGCCCCGAAAAAACAACAGGCGCGGCTTTGGACTCGGGGTTAAGTGTAATGCAAATGGCATTACCTGCTTTTTCGTGCTCCAAAATCTCGACGTTCCATTGGCGCATTTTTGCCATTTCAATAAAGACATTTCCAACGTTGTCAACACCTTGCTTGTAATTCGTCGGACTTTCGATATTGCAAACGCGTTCCCAAATGTCGTAATAGTATTCGTTCATTTGCTCAATTGCAGAAAATAATTTTTTGCAATCCATACCAATCACCTCTTTTCTTGATTATACCACTCCTTAGACGTACAATCAAGCAAAATAAGATTATAAAAAATTCTTTCTACACCGCAAAATATATTTGCTTCTAAACGGTGGGGGATATAATGAAACAAAGTGAGATGGCAGATATGAAATATACTTTAACTTTCGTCTTTTCACACCGAGGACAAAAAGCGCCGTAATGCAACACTTTGAGGCGGGTTTGGATAATTCGCGCTACCCTAAACTTCATCCAACAAAGGAATAGATGTCGATGCACCTTGACGCGATACGGTGATTGACGAAGCCTTTGCTGCAATGTCTATCGAAGTAGCCACATCTTGTCCACTTGTTAAAGAGGCAATAAAGTAGCCGGTAAACGTATCGCCTGCGGCGGTAGTATCTACCGTATTGACTTTATAAATCGGCTGCTTGATATAGGTATCAGCATTTGCAAACACACTACCGTCCTTACCCAGTGTAAGAATCAAGTTGCTATGTGGAAATTGTTTTACGAAATTGTTTGCAATTTCTTTCGGTTCGCCGCTGCCAAAAAGTGCCGCGCCCTCTATTTCGTTACAAAACCACCATTTAACATAAGAAAGTGGCAATGATTTGATATCTGCATGGAATGGTGAGGGATTAAACACGATCTGCATTTGCTTTTGACGGGCAATCTCAAAAATAATATCAAGACCGTTCATCTCATTTTGTAGCAAGAGAATATCATCTTTTTGGGCATCAAACAAGAACTTTTCTATGTATATCCTGTCAATACAGTGATTTGTTCCTGCATAAAGCAGTATGGAGTTTTGACCGTTTTTGTCCACCTGTATAATAGCGTGACCGCAACTTCCACTACGCTTTTCAATCCTACTTGTATCAACACCGGCATCAGACAGCGCCTGAATCAGCAGCTCACCGTTATCACCAATAATGGCACCGTGAATGACCTTCGCGCCTGCCTTCGACAGCGCCACTGATTGATTCAGTCCTTTTCCACCCGGAAAAATCGACATATTTTCTGATGATAGCGTTTCACCCGCGGTTACAAAATGATCTACCTTGTAGACATAGTCAATATTTAATGATCCGAGATTATATATTTTCATATGACTCTCCAAGCACTTTGAATAAATCCGCAAACAAAGCATCTCTTCTGATCTCATATACATATCGGATCAAGTGTCTGTCTTCGCTACAGGCATAATGATAATCGTATTCGGGGTTGGGGGCGGGAATCAATCTGTCTTTCATAAATTTGGACTCCTCATTCAGAAGCCATGCCACAGCAGTTACATCCCAAATAACTCTTGTCCACGGTTTCCCCTTGGCATAGGATTCTGCTTCCGTTACCGTATTTTCGCACAAATAATCGCACAGCGCATTTTTTCCTTTAAGCCAATGCTGTAATTCATATTTTGATGTTGCAAAACGATCAACAACGCCTCTGCAAGGCAATTGGATCAAAGGAATCCCACAACCAAAAACCACCCTTGCCGCAGCAATGTCCTGTTTCATATTAAATTCAGAAGCTGCAGCAGTTATATGAGTCGCATGACCGCCCAGCCATACTACAACACAATTTTCTTTCATTTCGGGGTTTTTGAGGATTGCCGATGCCACATTTGTGATCGCTCCGATCGCAACAATATAAAGTGGGTTTTCAGGCGAATAATTTTTGGCAAGTTCTGCCATAAAATCTGCCGCATCTGACTCTACAGGAGTTGTTTCATTGGGCAAATAATTCTCCGAACCTTTAAAAACGATCTGCTTGAGTTCTTCTTTATTTGCAAGCTTTAAAAGCTTCAAAATTTCATCATAACTTTTGTTCATTCCATCCGTCGGAGAAATAGATTTACTATTCAAGAACGGTGCTGCGCAAATTCCCTTTACGCTAAATTTTTGTGCTGATTTAATCATATAACAAATGGCAAACTGATCGTCGATCTCGTTATACGCATCCGTATCCAGCACAACATCAACTTTACCTTTCGGAATGGTCAAATTTTTAAAATACTGTTCTTGTGTCATAACAGTCAACTCCTTTCTTGTAAAATCATATAACGCAATTGAATTCGATTATATAATAACATAGTTTATTTTTTATATTGATTGGTTTTCTTGAAAAAATAACCTGTGATGTGTTATACTTAAAATAACAACATTTATGAGGTGTAATATATTGGATTTGCGCTTTATTTCAATTTGGGAAGCAAAACGAAACAAAAACTTGTATATCAATTACCATTCTCACACATATCACGAATTGGTTTATTATCCGTCAGGCAGCGGTGAAACCGAGATAGACGGAAAAGTATACCAATTCTCCGCGCATTGCTTTGCACTCATCCCCTGTCACACCGAGCATAACGAAAAGCACCACGCAAACGCGGAAGTCATTTGCCTCGGTTTTTGGACTGCGGACGATTTACCCTTCGGTTTCTACCTGGATGCCGACAATAAGATTTTTAAAATTCTGAAAGCACTGCTCAGCGAGGTAAACAACCAAAAATATGGTTATGCAGACATGCACACACTAAAGCTCCACGAGCTTCTGCTGCATATCTTTCGTAGTGAAAACAGCGCAACCACCACCAAAGACTTTGC
>JAZROO010000094.1:0-13404 GCA_045648705.1 Eubacteriales bacterium
CCAACACCACTTTTTTGCAGCCCAAAAGCACCAACTGTTGCACCGTTTTGGCGCAATCCGTGTTGGAAAGGTGCCCGTTTGAAGAACGAATGCGGCATTTAAGAGAAGC
This sequence comes from Eubacteriales bacterium, assembly GCA_045648705.1. Taxonomy (GTDB): domain Bacteria; phylum Bacillota; class Clostridia; order Oscillospirales; family QAKW01; genus Firm-08. The sequence continues at coordinate 110 of JAZROO010000094.1, forward strand.
AGGATAGGGGCCGCAAGACAGCATGGTATCGTCATAATTTGACTCAATATACGCCATGTCGCATCCACCGATCTGAGAAAGCACACCGGCGTCCACCTGTCCGCAATCGGTCAGCGCCGAAATCTTTTTGCCGTCTGCAAAAATGCAGTAACCGCAAGGGCCTGCGGCATCATGATAGGTGGAAAAACGACTCACCGTAAATCCGCCGACGTCAAATTTTCCGTTCTCACTCAACACAACGTTTTCTGTCACGTACGGCAGTGCAAGTGCCGTGCGACGATTGCAATAAACAGGCTTGTCCCAATGTCCGAGCAACGTGGCAAGACCGCGCACGTGATCAACGTGTTCGTGGGTAATCAGAATGCCTTTGATGTCCTCAGCTTGTACACCCACCGCCTGCACGGCTTTTTTGATTTTTAAAAAACTGACACCGCAGTCCAGAAGCAATGCCTCTCCATTGTCGGCAACAATCAAAGAAGCATTGCCCTTACTGCCGGAAAATAAAGAAATAAATTTCAAGGTTTTTTGTTCTCCTCAATTTTATATTTTTTTATTATATCGTATTTTCATTTAATTTTCAACCAAAACAGGCGCAGATTATTCCAACACCTTGGCAACATCATAAAAATAGTTAATCAGATACCACAGTTGCGAAAAGGGGCGCATAATATTCCATATGCCGATGCCGCGCAACCGAAATTCCTCCACAAGTTCTAACTTTTCCAGCACACTGGTGGCATCCTCAAACCACACCTCGTGCAGAGCCTCTCCCTCTCGATAGGTATAGTGGGGTGAGGCGGCACGAGCGTCAAACAGAATTTCAGCGCCCTTGAGTCCTGCCCTGTATGCCGCCTCGGGATTTCCGAGCGACTCGGCGCGTGTTACGTCCCGTTCATACGGCAACGGCCAATCATATGCATAGTTGGGCAGACCCATCAGTATCTTTTCGGGCGGAATGGCACTGACGGCATACTGCAACACACGGCGCACCTCGTTTTGCGGAGCAATGGCCATGGGCGGCCCGTAGGTATAGCCCCATTCATACGTCATAATCAGTGCGCGGTCCGCTGCCGCACCGAGCGCCGCATAGTCGTGCGCTTCATATAAAAGGCCTCTTTGCGTCGCGGAATATTTTGGCGCCAACGCCACAAACACCACTTTTGGTGAAATGCCCTCGCGCAGTCGCTCCACAAAAGAAGCATACGCTGCCGCAAGATATTCGGGAATAAACTCGAAATCCACGTCAATGCCGTAATACCCTTTTTGTTCCAACAATGCCTTTAACTCATCAATGAGTTTTTGTTGCAACGCTTCGTCTTCCAACAACACACGGGCGGCTTCGGAATTAAACGTACCATCCTCACCGATGGTGGAAAGCAACATAATCGGTGCCACGCCTGCCGCACGTGCCTGAGAAATAAGTGCCTCATCATCGACGGTCACCAATTCGCCCTGCACCGTCACCCCGTAACTGAAAATGGTAAGATAGGTAAGACTCGGCAACACTTTTTCAAGCAGTTGTCTGTCAATCGAGCTGTAAGCGTATCCGTTGACCTCCAGTGTACCTCTTTTGGCAGGCGCATTGCGCACAAAAATCGTCTCCCCTGCCAAAAGCGCTCGCGAGCGCAGCGTCGGATTATCAGCATACAGTGCGGCAAGCGGCTCCCCCAGACGATTGGAAATCTGACCGAGCGTTTCCCCCGCTTTGACCACGTACGCGTGTGTCTGTGTCGGCAATATGAGTGCCTGACCCACCGCCAACACATCGGGTGAAGGCAGGTCGTTAATGGAGATGACTTCCGCTTGATTTACGCCGAATCTTTGCGCAATGGCGCTCAGAGTATCCCCTGCTTTAACGCGATAAATAAACATACTGTTTCTCCCCTTTTAATACTTTTCATTAGTAAAATATATGTTTCTTTTTCGCTTTTATTTCAAAATCGCAAACACAAAAAAAAGGAGATGCAAATGCATCTCCTTGGTACCTTTCAAAGAAAAAAGGGCGAAAAACCGTAATAGGTTCGATTCTTATCACCTTAAAGTTCACTTTTAAGTAACCCTGCCTTGCTGAAATAGGCATAGAGTTTTTTATTAAAACGAGGGTCGTTTTTGCCCCCCTCGCCTTCGATGGAAAAGATATAGCGCTCATCGTCGACTATGTAGGGTTGGCGTTGTTCCCCAAGGGTACCGCTTCCCTTACGAAAGCCACCCAGATACAGCGCCCGTTTGCCAAGCACCCAGACAAACACGTCCTCTCCGGTACTTTTAAGCAAACTGCAACCGCCGAACTGTTCGTCAACCACGCTGACCGAGGTACTTGCCTGCGGCAGTAGCGCAAAGCGCTGATTTTCCCAATCAACACCCGAAAAGTCCTTGCCCGTAAGCACTTTGCGACCTTGCTCTTTTGCAAGTGCGGCAAGTGCGGTGGCGGACATATTGTCGCTCACCTTTGCTTGCGGCAAGACATAAAGTTCAAGCTGCTCATTTGCCTTACACCCTGCAAACAAGGCGCAAAGCAACACAAGCAACGTGACAAATATCCATCTTTTTTTCATCGCAAACTCACCTGTACCATCTTTCCCTCTGCGGTGATCTGATACGCGCCGCTGAGTTTGGAATGGGCATCGGTATAACTCAGATATACCGTGCTGCCGTCCTCGAGCAAAAAGACGTCTCTGTAATCCGAGGCTTTGCCCTCAAACCATGCAGGCTCGCCAAGCGCTGTGTATACTTTCAAAGCGCTCATCCCTTTGGTAAGAGACGTAATCTGATTCAGTCTCACGGTGGGTCGCACAAAATCCGCAGGTTTGCTTTGCGCACTCCACGCGCCAAGATATCCCGAAGTGACACCGTCGGCACCGCGAATGGCGGCACTGCGCAGATTCTTTCTGTCGTATCCGTAATCCAACATCAAAACACTGCCGTCATCCAGATTATAGCAATCAATGATATAAGAGTCTTTTTTGTATTGACGCGCACTGAAAGACGAAGGCGCGCCAATGGTAGTCAGTACGGTATTTCGCTCCAGATACAAGCTGAGCTTACCGTCAATGTTTTCTTTTTTATAAAGTTGCGAGGAAAAAACAGGTATGCTGCTCGGAGCATTGTTTTGTTCGCTGTCAGGCGTTGTATCGGTGCTCGGAGCGTTTGGCTTGTCGTCTTCTGCGATGTTGCCTTGCAGCACCCCAATGGAAATAAAATAGTCAAACAAATCATAGCTTTTACCGCTTTCAAAATCGGTATAAAGCGTTTCGACGAGCGTTCCTGTCGCATTATAAGTGAGCACCACCTGCGAGCCGTCGGAAAGCGGATAGGTGTCGCTCAAATCCAAGGAATAACGGGGACTGCCGAGTATCAGAAGGTTATTATCGCGCATAGATCCTGCACTCACACCGTAAAAATCACTCAGCCGCATCACGCTCTGACTTCCAATGCCGTAGCCACTGCCGCCACCGTCTTCGGTGCCCGACAAAATGACCGTATCCTGCTGCGTCGGTGCACATCCGGCACAAATCAGCATACTCATCAGCAAAACTGCCAGTATCCTTTTCATAACGCTCACCTCTTTTCATCATTTCGTAAGTTCTTTTACAAAAGAAATATCTTTTTGAATTTGCGCCTGCAAATCCGCTTCGTTTTCAAATTTTTGTTCCGGTCGGACAAAGCGCATCAGTTCCACCTTTGCCCACCTGATTTCAGAAAAACTTCCTTCTAAAATATGCGTTTCGGCATTGACAAAATCCCCGTCCTCAAAGGTGGGCCGACTGCCGACGTTGGTAATGGCAGCATAACTTTTTCCGTCAATCTGCACCCGACTTTGATACACTCCGTGCGCAACTTCTGCCAACTCCTCGGGCAATATCTGATTGATGGTAGGCGTTTTCCAAAGACGCGCCAGTCCCTTACCGCGGTGCACCTCTCCCTCAAAGAAAAAGGGGCGCCCCAGTACCTTTTGCACAGAGTGCATAAGTCCGTTTTTGAGCATTTTTCTGATACTGCTGGAGGATATTTTTTCTCCCGCATCATCCAGCACAAAACTAACTTCTTTAAACGCTAAACCCATTGAAGCGCAAAGGTTTGCAAGAGTTTTGCTATTTCCGCTGCCGTCTTTGGCAAATCGAAAATCACTGCCGCACACCAAGCCGCCGACGTGGTATTTTTGCACTAAAAAATCCACAAATTGTTGCGGTGAAAACTCGCGTACATCGGCAAATTTTTCCACCGCCACCAGATCGGCACCTGCCGTTTCAAGCAACGCTTTGCGCTGAGAAAGAGTGCAAATCAATCCTACCTTTTGCCCCGAGAGCACCTCTTGCGGACGGTCGGCAAAGGTAAACGCCGCGGTGTCCATATTCAGTTGTTGCGCGATTTCAGATGCTGTTTTGACAAGGGCACTATGCCCTAAATGTACACCGTCAAACATCCCCAGCGCCATTACATACTGCCTCATATTTTTATGTCCAAACCTTGATTATTTTAAATGAGTTACGATTTTAAAGGTACCGTCGTCCTGCGTTTTGCCGATGCCGAGCAGAACTTGCTCGTCATACACCCAACACAGTCCCTCCGGGCAACCCTTTAATTTTTTAACGTCCACCGCGCACCCGTTGGAAAGCAATTTTGCAAAAAAGGCAGGCGGACGATATTCACCCAGACAAAGTGCTTTTTGCATGGGCAACAAAACGTCGGTTTCTCCGTTTTTAAGTTTTTGCTCTGCTATGTCAAGCGGCAAAGCATCCGCGACGGAAAATCCGCAGGTGGCAGTTCTGCGAAGTTCTGACATACAGCCATATGTACCAAGGCTTTGCGCGATATCTTTGCACAAAGAACGAATGTACGTTCCCTTAGAACAATCCACCGCCAAACGCGCACATCCGTCTTGATAATCAAGCAGTTTCAGCGAATAAATCTCGATTTCTCGCGGCGGAAGATCAACGCTTTTGCCTTGTCTTGCCAACTTATAAAGTGCCACACCGTCACGCTTCAAAGCAGAAAACATCGGCGGAATCTGCATCTGTTTTCCGACAAATTGAGGCAAAACCGCCTCAATCTCTTGTAACGTTGGTATGCGGCCGCCGCTTTGGGTCACCTGCCCGGTAATGTCATAACTGTCGGTATTTTCACCGAACTTAAGACACGCCTCGTAGGACTTGTCCCCCTCCAATAGAAAAGCAGACAGTTTTGTCGCCTTGCCCGTCAATATAGGCAACAGTCCCGTTGCCATCGGGTCAAGCGTTCCGGTGTGTCCGCAATGCTTCACACCGAGCGCTCTGCGCACCACTGCCACTGCCACAAACGAGGTAATTCCCTCGGGCTTATCAATGAGAATGAGCCCATCTTTCATACAAGTTCCTCCAACATTGCCCGGGAAATCTTTTCTCTGCATTGTTGCTCACTGCCATATAACGAACAGCCTGCCGCCATCTTATGACCGCCGCCGCCGAATTTGGCGCAAACCTCCGAAGCATTGACCTCTCCGGTAGAGCGCAAAGATACCTTATACTCATTTTCTCCCATCTGGCGCAGTGTTGCGGCGGCTTTGACCCCCTCAATCTGCATGCCGATGGCGGCGATATTCTCCATATCGTCTTCGTTTGCATCACATTCTTTGATCATTTGCTCACTTAAAGAAAGCACTGCCAGTGCCCCCTCGGCAAAAAGCTCCATCGTATCAAGAATACGGGAGCGAATCAGCATGGAAGCACGGCTTTTGACCACAAATAAGGCGCGATTGATCGGACGAAAATCAAAGTTTTTCGCCTCCATCAATGCCGCCGCCACACGATGCGTTTGTGCAGTGGTCGACCCGTGCAAAAAGCAACCGGTATCGGTCGCAACCGCAACGTAAAGTGCCTTGGCAATGTCGCCCTCGACCTCCACTAACTGACGCACCACGTCATACATAATTTCACCTGCAGCCGCCGCTTCGGGACGCACCAAATTCAGCACACCGTAACCGGTGTTGCTTTCGTGGTGGTCGATCACAATATCAGCCTTTTTTACATATTCTGCAAAACGGCCGCCCAGTTCCACCGATGCAATGTCCACCGCAATCAAAGTACCGCGTGGCGTTGCAAAGTGCTCTTCTCCGCCAAGCAGGTCGGCATATCGAGGTGTGATCACATCGTCACAGGCGTACTGCACCCGTTTTCCGAGTTTCTCAAGCGCCATTCCGAGTGCCGCCGCCGAGCCGACAGTGTCGCCATCGGGTCGGCGGTGCATCAAAATGGTGCACTCTTCTATACTGCGCAGGGCTGTACAGATTTCTTGTAACGTGCTCATTCTTTATTGTCCTCTTTATTTGCGATATCCGCCAGAATCTGATTGATTTTCAGACCCTCTTTAATAGAACTGTCCATCACAAAAGTAAGTTCCGGTGTATAGCGCAGTTTCAGGTTTTTTGCAAGGGCGCCGCGCAAATAGCCGGCACTGCTTTTCAGTCCCTTCAGAATCTCCTTTTCCTCTCCCGTAAACGCGCTGATAAACACCTTGGCGGTTTTGAGATCAGGGGAAGTTTGCACCTCTGTTACCGAAATAAAAGAGGGGACTCTGGGGTCTTTCACCGTCGGCAACAAATGTGCCAGTTCCTTGCGGACTTCTTCATTCACACGACCCATTCTGTGTGCCATAAAATCACCTGTTTCTTTTTAGTCTGTTATCTCTTGCATCTCGTAGGCTTCGATGTAGTCGCCTTCCTTGATGTCGTTGTAGTTTTCGATGGTCACACCGCATTCATAACCGGTTACGACCTCTTTGGCATCGTCCTTGAATCTCTTGAGTGACGACAAAGCGCCCTCAAAGATAACAATATTGTCACGCAGCAAACGTACCGAAGCGGAACGTGTGATCTTGCCGGAACGAACGTAGCAACCTGCAATGGTGCCCACGCCGCTTGCCTTGAAGGTCTGACGAACTTCCGCCATACCCAGTACAACTTCTTTGAACTTGGGTGCGAGCATACCCTTCATAGCTGCCTCGATTTCCTCGATGCAATCGTAAATTACGCGATAGGTGCGAATGTCCACGCCGTCACGCTCGGCATTTGCCTTAGCGTTTGCATCGGGACGTACGTTAAAGCCGACAATGATGGCGCCGCCTGCACTTGCGAGCATAACGTCACTTTCATTGATACCGCCGACACCACTGTGAATCACGCGAACGCGTACTTCTTCATTGGTCAGTTTTTCAAGAGATGCCTTAACGGCTTCTGCAGTACCCTGAACGTCTGCCTTAACAATAACGCTGAGTTCTTTCATATTGCCTTGCTGAATTCTGCCGAAAAGATCATCCAAAGAAACGTTGTACTGGCTTTGTTGTGCCATTTTCTCTTCTTCACGGCGTTGTTCGGCAAGTTCACGTGCCAGACGCTCATCTTCTACTACAAAGAAAGTATCTCCCGCCTGCGGCACGTCATTCATACCGATAATTTCCACAGGTACGCTGGGACCTGCTTCTTTAACAGCATTGCCTCTGTGGTTACTCATGGCGCGCACTTTACCAACCGTGCTGCCGGCAATCAGAACGTCGCCGATATGCAAGGTACCGTTTTGCACCAACAAGGTAGCAACAGGGCCGCGGCCCTTATCGAGTTTGGCTTCAATAACCGTACCTTTTGCCGTACGGTTGGGATTGGCTTTCAGTTCGCGCATTTCCGCAACGAGATTGACCATTTCAAGCAAAGTATCAATATTATCGTGTTTTACTGCGGAAACGGGGACCATAATCGTGTCACCGCCCCAATCTTCGCAGACCAGACCGTGCTCGGTCAGCTCTTGCATAACGCGATCGGGGTTGGCGGCAGGTTTATCCATTTTGTTGATCGCAACAATGATGGGAATTTCAGCCGCTTTGGCGTGGCTGATTGCCTCAATGGTCTGGGGCATAACGCCGTCATCAGCGGCAACTACCAGAATAGCAATATCGGTTGCCAGTGCACCGCGCAGACGCATCTGGGTAAACGCGGCGTGACCGGGAGTATCCAAAAACGTCAAGGTCTGACCGCCTGCTTCTACCTGATACGCACCGATGTGCTGGGTAATACCGCCGGCTTCACCGGAGGCAACGTTGGCATTACGGATAGCGTCAAGCAGAGAGGTCTTACCGTGGTCAACGTGACCCATAACAACGACAACGGGGCTGCGATCTTGCAGATCTTCCTCAGCATCCACGGTATCGTCAATCAAGCGGTCTTCAATAGTCAGAATAACCTCTTTTTCAATGCGGCAATGGAATTCTTCACCAACCAGATATGCAGTATCAAAGTCGATGGTCTGATTCATATTTGCCATAACGCCCATTTTCATGAGCTTCATAATCACTTCGTTAACGTTAACCTTCATGCGCGAAGCAAATTCGCTGACGGTGATTTCTTCAGGTACCAGAACCTTAAGCTGTGTCTTCTTTCTTTGCAGTTCGATACGCTTAAGTCTTTCCTGTTCGCTTTCCTTTTTGCGCTTGGGACCACCATACTGTTTGAAGTTGTTCTTTTTGGTGATTTTCTGCTTGGTGGTAGCATTGGAGAACTTGCGGCCGGAATGACTGTCAGCAAGTTCGTGCAGTTTTTCATCATATTTGCCCAAATCAACGTTGTTGGCACGGGTGTCTACCACGCGTACCTCACGCTCGTAATTCTTTTCGGGCTTGGGTCCTGCCGGCTTTTTGGGCTCCTGCTTTTTGGGTGCAGGTGCGGCAGGCTTTTTGCTTTCCTCTTGCTTTTTGGGCGCAGGTGCAGCAGGTTTTTTGCTTTCCTCTTGCTTTTTGGGCTTTTCTTGCACCACGGGAGCCGCTTGCTCTGCGGGCTTTTGAGAAAGGAATTTATCAAAATTATCTACTGCATGTTTTTTGGAGTAATGATTCAAAAGGAAATCAAGTTCCGATATACTCAACAGCGCCATATGGGTGCGTTCTTTCTGTTCTACCGTGTCCAGAAGTTTAATTACATCTGTACTTTTGCCACCCACATCTTTGGCAAATTCGTGAATTCTGTATTTCATGTCTAAACTCATAACGGTTTACCCCCTATCCATTTTTTCGCACTCATCTGTCAGCAATTTTGCAAAACCCTCCTCGGTAATTCCGATGATTCCGACGGGTTTGGTGCCGATTGCCATAGCGATTTGCTCCATCGTGAGCGGCAAATCCCTGCAATCGACTTGCTTTCTTGCAGCCAGTTGACTGACAGAGTTGCGAGAACGGGCGGAAATATCCGCCGCGAAAAATACTATGCCGGTTTTTTCAAGTCCCTCTACGACCATATCAAAGCCGTAGTTAAGTTTGCCGGCTCTTCTGGCAAGTCCGAGCGTGGACAAAAATTTATTTCCTGCCATCTGCAAGCTCCTCTCTGAGCTTTGCAAAGACCTCTGCGGGAATTTCCATTGAAAAAGCCTTGCTCAGTCGCTTATTCTTTTCCAATTTGTCAAGGCACTCCACTTTGTTACAAATATACGCGCCTCTGCCCGCTTTTTTTCCGGTGATGTCCACCGAGATCTCGCCTTCTTTATTTTTAACAATACGGATGAGCTCTTTTTTAGGATGCCCTTCATTGCACCCAAGGCACAGCCGCATAGGAATTTTTTTGTTCAAGTCTTATCACCTATACCTTAGAAAGCGGTTTAATGTCAATCTTATAACCGGTAAGCTTAGCGGCAAGACGAGCATTCTGACCCTCTTTACCGATGGCAAGAGAGAGTTGATCATCACTAACCACAACACTGCAGGTGCGGCTGTCCACGTCTGCTGCAACAGAAATGATGTCCGCAGGAGCAAGTGCTTGTGCAATATAGGTTTCGGCATCTTCGCTATAGCGAATGATATCGACTTTTTCGCCCTTGAGTTCATCGCAGATATGGGCAATTCTCTGACCCTTGGCACCGATACATGCGCCAACGGGATCTACGCTCTCATCAGTGGAAAATACTGCGATCTTGGTACGGGAACCTGCTTCTCTGGCGATGCTTTTAACTTCTACCACACCGTCAAAAATTTCCGGTACTTCCAACTCGAACAGTCTTTTTACCAGACCGCTGTGTGTACGGGAAATGAGTGCCTGCGGTCCGCGCTTGGTCTCGCGCACTTCGCTGACGTAAATCTTGATATGGTCGCCCTCTTTGAGCACTTCGCCGGGAATCTGCTCGTTTTTGATGAGCATTGCTTCGCTCTTGCCGATGGTCAGCAAAGCATTGCCGTTGGGCTCGATACGGGAAACAACGGTAGACAAAATCTCAAATTCCTTGGAATTGAGCTCTTGATACAAAAGACCTCTTTCAGCATCGCGGATACCTTGAATAATAACCTGCTTTGCGGTTTGGGCGGCAATGCGGCCGAATTCTTTGGTCTTTACTTCCCAATTGATGATGTCACCAACCTTAGCGCGCTTGGTGTGCTTAGCATGTGCCTCACTCAAAAAGATTTGGGTGTTGGGGTCTTCCATCACTTCACTGTCATCAATAACAGTTTTCTGCAAGCAAAGTTTGATGTCCTTTTTATCACGATTGACCAAAACAACCGCATTATCAGAAGAACCGTATGCTTTCTTGGCTGCGCTCATCAGTGCCGCTTCTACCTTTTCCAGCATATACTCCTGAGGAATGCCGCGCTCTGTTTCAATCATTTCGATGGCTGTAAAAAATTCTGTGTTCATTTTTTCTTTTATCCTCCGTTTAAATTTTTTTAAAACTCAATATAGGGGCGCACCAACGCCGCCTCTTTTTGTGTAAACGTAATGGTGTCTTCTCCTTTTTCAATGGTAAAACTACCATCTGCAAAGTCAATCAGACGACCGACGAATTCCTTTTGACCTTCATACGCTTTGTAAAGACGTACCTCAATCATTTCGCCCATAAAATAGTGAAAATCCTTTTCCTTTTTGAGCTGACGGTCAAGCCCGACGGAACTGACCTCCAGATAGTATGCCTCACGAATGGGGTCGGCTTTGTCAAGCGCAGGATCTAAAAGACGACTGACCTTTTCACACTGCTCAATATCCACGCCGTTTTCCGCATCAATGAAAACGCGCAAATACCACTGTCCGCCTTCTTTGACATACTCCACATCGTACAGCTCCACGCCCACCTCTTTTGCAATCGGGATGGCGATTTCGCTAACGACGCTCTCAACGTTTTTCTTCATAGTCTCTCACCCTCTTTTCGAAAACAAAAGTGGACTGCGCTGCAGTCCACTTTTTATGCTACTATAAAATTAACATATTTATTTATATTTGTCAAGACTTTCTTTTTTTTGCTCCGCTTGACTTTATTGACCGATTTTAATATAATTATTATTGTCAATATGTCTTTTTGATAACGTTTTATATCAAAAAAGAGGAAACTATGAAAAAAACGATTCTTAAACTTTATCATAAATACAGAGAACTGGTCGCCTACTTCTTTGTTGGTTGTGCCACCACCTTGCTCAACCTGCTTTTGTTTGCGCTGTTCAGCGCTCTCATCGGTGACCATTTGTATCTGGTAAGCAATGCAATTGCTTGGCTTCTTTCCGTCACCTTTGCATTTTTTATGTATAAACTGGCGGTTTTTCGCAGTATGGATATGGCCGCCAAAACACTCCTCATCGAAGCGCTTGAGTTTTATGGCGCTCGGTTACTTACGCTGGGCATCGAATCTTTGGGACTTATTTTACTGATCGACATTATCAACCTTTCACGCTTTGGTTTTCATTTTATCATCACCGTCACAGGTGAAATGATTGCCAAGTTTATTATGCTTGTCATCACCACCATTACCAACTATATCTTCAGCAAATTTATCATTTTCCGCAAAAAAGACTAAGGCGACAACTTTCTCTTGACTTTTAACAGTCCAATCTTTATAATGATTACCATAAAACTTTACAAAGTGTAGCGCAGTTGAAACCGTTTTCGAGCGCCGCCGGTGGCGGATTAAGCGAGAAAAAAGGAGTGGCCGCAACTTAGGCTGTGGCAAGTTAGCGGTAGCTGACGCAGACAGAGCCTTAGTTGCAACAGGAAGCGCAGCGGACAACTGCCAACCGACTTATTTTTATTACACACACACTAATTTTTATCAAATTTAATATTTATTTTCGGGATGTGGCGCAGTTGGGGACGTTTTCGAGCGCCGCCGGTGGCGGGGTAAGCGAGAAAAAAGGAGTGGCCGCAACTTAGGCTGTGGCAAGTAAGCGGCAGCTGACGCAGGCAGAGCCTTAGTTGCAACAGGAAGCGCAGCGGACAACTGCCAACCGACTACTTTTATTACATACACACTAATTTTTATCAAATTTAATATTTATTTTCGGGATGTGGCGCAGTTGGTAGCGCGCCAGTTTTGGGAACTGGATGCCGCAAGTTCGAGTCTTGTCATCCCGACCAATAAAAAAAGTACCCTACGGGGTGCTTTTTTTATTGCTTGAAATAATTGGAACTTGCGGCATCTTTGTCATCCCCGAGCGGTTGCCGCTTTAGCGGCGAGCGAGTGGGGACATCATTTTGTTTTGCAATGCAAAACAATGCAAGTTCGAGTCTTGTCATCCCGACCAAAATCGGAAATCCGCTGATGAAAATCGGCGGATTTTTGATTTTGTACTATTCATTCTCCATTATTCAATATTCATCATTCATTAAAAACGGGATTCCGCTTGATTACTATATTGGTATCCCGATCAAAATTCCGAACTTGACCTTTAGGTTGAGTTCGGAATTTTCTTATTATATTGATTTGTAAAAGCCGATATGTTATAATTTTAGCGGAAGTGATGCTATGGAAAATATAAATACTAGAAAGAAAAATTCGAAAAGCAAAATGATACTGATTTCTTTATTAGTAATTGTTTTTGCAATTTTGTCTTTAATAATTTTTGCACCTAAAAATATTGAATCAATAAAAGATTCTGTTGTTATGATTGAGGTTTATGATAAATACAATAATCAAATTTCTACAGGCAGTGGTTTTTGTGCTTATAAATCAGATTATATAGTAACAAATTTTCATGTAATTGAAGGTGCCTATAAAATTAAAATCATCACTGATGAAAATAAAGAATATCCTATTAATGATATTTTAATTTTCAACGAGGAACACGACTTAGCAATACTAAGCGGTGACTTTAAGTTTAAACCCATCTCTATAGGAAACGCTATACATTTAAAAGCAGGAGATTCTGTAACAGCAATCGGTAGTCCTAAGGGTGAATTAAACACTGTTTCAACAGGTATTATCAGTAATGCTGACAATGACTATGAAATAAGAATAACTGCACCTATTTCCCCTGGCAGTAGCGGTGGTGTTTTATTAAACAAATTCAATAAAGTTATTGGCGTTACT
>JAZROO010000095.1:0-13789 GCA_045648705.1 Eubacteriales bacterium
TCTCTGCACAAAGCGGCGGCAGGGGAGGCTCTTGAGGAAATCCCTTGTTTGCTCCGCCCCGAAAATTTTGGAAACACTTTTGGGCGCGGTTGGTACCGTGCAGAAGGCAGAAAGCGGGATTTGTTGGTGATAAACCTGCAGGGACTGCTGTTTTTGCCTGAAAATCAAAACCCGTTTGTATGTGCCGAGGAGTTGCTGAACACGGTGGCAACACCACGTGATATTATTGTGGTGGATTTTCATGCAGAAGCCAGCAGTGAAAAAAAGGCGCTCGGATACTTTCTGGACGGTAAAGTTTCCCTTGTGTTTGGAACGCATACCCACGTGCCGACCGCTGATGAAACCATCTTGTCGGGCGGAACGGGGTATATTACCGACATTGGTATGACCGGTGTGGACCGTAGTGTTTTGGGCAAGGATATTGACATCGCCATTCACAATTTTAAATATTGGGGACAAGCCGAACTTCGCCAAAAAACCAAGGATGCCAAAGGAAAGTGCGTATTGCACGGAATCTTTGCCGAAATAGATGAGGAAAGCGGAAAATGTGTGCGCATTGAGCGCATTTGCAATTAGGAGGACCAAATGAAAATATTGAGTATTGGGAACAGTTTTTCGCAGGATGCTCATAAATGGATATATCCTATCGCTAAAGAACTGGGAGAAGATTTTGAGGTTGTAAATCTTTACATAGGCGGGTGCTCATTGAAAACGCATTGGAATAATTTTCTTTCTGGAGTGCGCAGCTATGATTATGAGGTAAACGGCGAAAAGTGTCGCCGCAGTTCGATTGGTATGGCGCTCACTGAGAGAAAATGGGACGTTATTACCTTGCAACAGGTGAGCAGTGAGAGCGGAATTGAGGAGAGCTACGAGCCGTATCTTACACAACTTGTGCACTATATCCGAAAAAGTCAGCCGCAGGCAAAACTTTATCTGCATCAGACCTGGGCATATGATCAGGGCAGTGACTGGAGCGGCTTTGCCGCATATAATCATTCAACCGAGCAGATGTTTGCTTCCCTCAAGGTCGCCTATCAAAATGCGGCAGAGCGAATCGGGGTAGACATCATTCCCGTCGGAGAGGTGATGCAGCAGTTGCGCACACATCCCGAATTTGCTTCAATCACCCGTGACGGAGGGCATCTGTCTTATCTTTACGGCAGATATGCCGCCGCACTGACCTGGATTGCCACTTTGAGTGACGCGGACGTGCGAAAGGTCAGTTTTTTGCCGGAGTATGAGGGCGAGTGTGCAACGCCGCAACTTCTTGAGCAGATCAAACAGACAATTTACACATTTTTAACCAAAAAGTAAAGGCTTTAACTTGACAATTTGTACAAAAAATAGTACTATTATAGTGTTGGCTATATACTATGTGGCAGCATAGTATTCTATAGAGTGCGAAAAATCGCACAATATGTATGACGGCGACAAAGAGAGCCACGTCGTCAGGCAACAAAACATTCCAAATTAAACACAAGGGAGGAAAAACGTATGTGGAACATACTGATTCCTGTAATTGTGGCGATTGTAGTTGGATTTGTTGCATTTATTGCAGGCTTTTTATATAGAAAAAGCGTTTCTGAAAAGACCATCGGCTCAGCCGAAATGGAAGCAACGCGTATTGTCAATGAAGCAATAAAAACAGCAGATACCAAGAAAAAGGAAGCGATGCTGGAATCCCGCGAGATATTACATAAAGAACGTGTCGAGCAGGAAAAAGAATTCAAAGAGCGTCGTTCCGAGATTAAAAATCAAGAAAATCGTCTGTTACAGAGAGAAGAAAACTTAGAAAAAAGATCCGATAATCTCGAGAAAAAAGAAGAAATACTTGCAAACAAAACTGCGGCAGTTGAAAAATTGCAGGCAGAGGTAGAAGATATCAAAAGAGCGCAGCTGAATATGCTGGAAAAAGTTAGTGGATACAGTATCGAAACTGCCAAACACGAACTGTTTGCCGCTTTGGAAAGCGAACTGACGCATGAGTTGGCCGCCAAGGTTTCTCAGTATGAGGAACGCTTTAAAGAGGAAGCCGACGAAAAGGCGAAAAACATTATTGCAGCCGCTATTCAGAGATGTGCCGCCGACTACGTGACTGAGGCTACCGTCAGCACCATCGCCCTGCCAAGCGATGAGATGAAGGGTCGCATCATCGGCCGCGAGGGCAGAAACATCAGATCTCTTGAAAACATCACGGGCGTTGATATTATTATCGACGATACACCCGAAGCCATCACTCTGTCGTCCTTTAATCCCATTCGTCGTGAGATTGCCCGTATGACAGTTGAGAAGCTCATCAGCGACGGTCGCATTCATCCCGGCAGAATTGAAGAGACTGTGGAAAGATGCAAAAAAGAACTTAACGTTATCATCAAAAAAGAGGGTGAACGTGCCACCTTTGAAACCGGTGTACACGGACTGCATCCCGAGATGATCAAACTGCTTGGTCGTCAGAAGTATCGTACCAGTTACGGTCAAAACGTACTCAATCACTCTATGGAAGTTTCAAAACTTGCAGGCGTGATTGCGGCTGAAATCGGAGCGGACGTTATGCTTGCCAAGCGCGCAGGTCTTTTGCACGATATCGGCAAGAGCATGGACTTTGAGATTGAAGGATCTCATATTCAGGTCGGTGTTGACCTTGCTAAAAAGTATCGTGAGAGTGAAGACGTTATTCACGCGATTCACGCGCACCACGGCGAAGTTGAGTGCAAAACGGTTATTGCCGCCATCGTGCAGGCCGCCGATGCCATTTCTGCTGCCCGTCCCGGTGCCAGACGTGAGAATCTGGAAAACTACGTCAAGCGTCTTGAAAAACTCGAAGAGATTGCCAATTCCTTTGACGGTGTTGATTCCACCTTTGCCATTCAGGCAGGTAGAGAGGTCCGCATTATTGTCAATCCCACTAAGGTTGACGATGATCAGATTGTTCTGCTTTCTCGCGACATTGCCCAAAAGATTGAAAACGAGATGCAATATCCCGGTCAAATCAAGGTCAACGTTATCCGCGAAAGCCGCGCTGTCGAAATCGCAAAATAATTTAAAAAGAGAATGCTTACGGGTCGTACTGTTAAGGACAGTAAAAAAGCTGTGTGGAAATCCCACACAGCTTTTAATTTTGTCTTATACCGTAACAAGCAGGGAAAATGTACGGCACATTTTCCACTTGTTAGGAGAACCTAAAACCCTTTCAAACCTGCTAAGCAACTATTAAAACATAATTTTTTATATATACAGTTACTGCTTTATTTATTGCGTCAGATGAAAATATATGCTATAATTTAAAAAGATAAATTCTGTTCCGCGAAAATAACAAGATGTATTATGGATGTTTTTAAACATCAAATAGAAATATAGGAGAAATTATAATGGAAAATTATTCGTTACAAGCAAATGAAGTGCTTCTTTATAAAGGGGAAGCTTATAACGGAATTGAAATCATGTTAACAAACCTAAATTTAATTATTGTTAAGAAAACTCAAAAACTTTTCAAGAAAGCACAAGTTGAAACTTTTGTATATTCTAAAGACGATATTAAAATATATAATGATATTCCACAGGTTAAACAAAAAGAATCATCAGTAGAGATATTTTTAACTTTAGAAGAAATAAAATTTGATTTCTACTCGCGAACAGAAGCGCACAAATTTGTTAATGCGGTATATGAGTTGTTAACAGGAAAATCAACCGCTACGAGGGGCGCAGAAAAGATTAAAAGTGCAATAAAGTTGGTTGATAATACTCTAGGCATCGATACTATGGATACAGTTAAAAATGTAATGGAAAATGGAATCGCAGGAAGTTTGTTAGGCGGGATAGGTAAAAAAGTGGGGATCAAAAGCAAGTCGTCGGCGATTAAAGAAACTGTTGGTGTGGCAAAAGATGTAATTGGCACCGCCGCTACAATCACAGCTTCAAAAACAATAGAAAAAAACGAAGACTACAACGAGAAAATTGAAAACGTAAAAAAATTGAAAGAATTATTAGATGCAGGTATTCTTACACAGGAAGAATTTGATGAAAAGAAAAAACAATTATTAGGCTTATAAAATAAATGCTCGGACTTTATTTAGTCCGAGCATTTATTATTTGTTTTTAACTGTCCTTAAGAGTACCACCCATATGCGTTCTCTTTTTTTCTTGACGAAATGCTAAAATCGTATATAATAAATATATATACTAACAAAGGAGTAACGAAGTATGAGAGCAGTTATTACCGTAGTCGGTCGTGACCGTGTGGGCATATTGGCAAGTGTAAGTGCCGTATGTGCTGAAAACGGAGTGAATATTGAAGATGTGACACAGTCTGTTATGCAGGACACTTTTTGCATGATTATGATGGCGGACATTGAGTCGATGACTTTGCCTTTTGCCGATTTTGCAGAAAACCTTAAGAAAAAAGGTGAAGAGATGAACCTTGTCATCCATTGTATGCATGAGGACATTTTTGATTCTATGCACAGAGTATAGGTGATACTATGATTAATACAAGTGATATTTTAGAAACCATTGCGATGATAGAGCAAGAGCATCTGGATATCCGTACGGTAACCATCGGCATTTCACTTTTGGACTGTATTGATCCGGATATTGATCGTGCCTGTCAGAAAGTTTATGATAAAATCACCCGCATTGCCGCAAGACAGGTGGAGGTGTGCGGTGAAATCGAAAAGGAACTGGGTATTCCGATTATCAACAAGCGCATCTCGGTCACCCCGATTGCAATGCTTGCCGCGGCTTGCCCCGGGGAAAATCCCGTTAAGTTTGCTTTGACTTTGGAAAAGGCATCGCGCACCCTTGGGGTTGACTTTATCGGCGGATACAGTGCATTGGTGCAAAAAGGCTTTGCCCCAGGTGACCTTGCGCTGATTGAGAGCATTCCCGAGGCACTGAGTGTTACCGACCATATTTGTTCTTCTGTTAATATCGGGTCGACACGTGCAGGTATCAATATGGATGCAGTGGCAAAGATGGGTCAGATCGTCAAAGAAACCGCCCTGCGCACAGCGGACAGAAACTGCATTGGCGCTGCCAAACTGGTGGTCTTTTGCAATGCGGTAGAGGATAATCCGTTTATGGCAGGTGCATTTCACGGTGTCGGTGAAGCGGAGTGTTGCATTAACGTCGGTGTCAGCGGACCGGGTGTGGTACGTGCGGCACTCAAAAAGCACAAAGGCGAGGACCTCTCGGCAGTGGCTGAATGTGTGAAACGTACGGCATTTAAGATTACCAGAGTCGGTCAACTGGTTGCCACGCGCGCGGCAGAGCGACTTGGCATACCGTTTGGCATTGTGGATTTATCTCTGGCACCCACCCCTGCGGTTGGTGACAGTGTGGCATATATTTTAGAGGAAATGGGTCTGGAAAGCTGTGGCTGTTGCGGTACAACCGCGGCATTGGCACTGCTCAATGATGCCGTTAAAAAAGGCGGTGTTATGGCAAGCGGCCATGTGGGCGGTCTGTCGGGCGCCTTCATTCCGGTGACAGAGGATGCCGGTATGATTGCCGCCGCGCAAAGCGGATCGCTGACACTTGAAAAACTCGAAGCGATGACGGCGGTGTGCAGTGTGGGTCTGGATATGATCAACATACCGGGAGACACCACACCCGAGGTTATTTCCGCTATTATTGCCGACGAAGCCGCCATCGGTATGGTCAATTCCAAAACAACGGCGGTACGCGTGATCCCTGCGATTAACAAAAAAGTCGGGGATAGCCTTTCTTTCGGCGGATTGTTGGGAGAGGGTCCGGTAATGCGCGTCAACACCGCTTCTCCTGCAGAGTTTATTTCCCGTGGCGGACGAATTCCCGCCCCTCTGCAAAGCCTTAAAAACTAAAGAAAAAGCCACTTGCATAGCAAGTGGCTTTAATTTTTTATAAATTTAAAAATTTCTTGAAGGCAGCAATATATTCTTGCGCTTTCTCGGCAGTATTGCTTTCGGCAAAGATGCGCAGCAGCGGCTCGGTGCCGGAGAAACGGCAGATCACAAAACTGTCGTCCTCGAAATAGACCTTGCAACCGTCTTCGTAGCTGACCTTTTTGACTTTGTTTGAAAACTCAGGCAATTTCTTTTGTACCATCAAAATGTTTTCAATTTCGGCTTTGCGCTCGGGCGCGAAACGAAGATTGTCTTCCAGCATTTCAAAGTGACCAAACTGCGCTTCGAGTTCTGCCATGATTTCTGCAGGACTTTGGTCGGTTACACTGACCATCTCGGCAAACAGAGAAGCGGCATACACCGAATCTTTGCCGTGGATGTGACCGCGTACCGTCAGTCCGCCCGAAGACTCACCGCCCAGAACAGCGTCAACTTCGTCTATCTTAGAGGAGATAAATTTAAATCCGACGGGGACCTCATAGCATTTTTGACCGAAAGACTCGGCAATCTTGTCAAGCATATGGGTGGTAGCAAGGTTTCTGACAACAGGACCCTGCCAGTTTTTGTATTTCACAAGATACCAATATAACATACACAGAATTTCATTGGCATCCATATATTTGCCGCTTTTGTCGATGATGCCCAGTCTGTCACCGTCACCATCCATGGCAATACCTAAATCGTATCCGCCATGAACAACGCTGTTTTGCAGTTCGGACAGGCTTTGTTCATTGGGCGCCGGCATCATACCGCCAAAATAGGCATCTTTGTTGAGATTCATCATATCAATGGTGCAACGTGCAGTATGGAAAATAACTTGCAGGGGGTAAGCACCGGAGCCGTGCATGGTGTCAAACAAAACGCGCAGTCCGCGATTGCGCAGTGCTTTCATATCAAGCTGCGCAATAATATCGTCCAAAAACTTGTTGAAGGGATTGGCAAGATACTCGATGATACCTTGATTTACTGCTTGCTCAAATTCGATAGACTCGGGCTGACAGGCATCAATGAGTTGCTCCAGACGAGTGGTGGTTTCCAAAGAAGCGTCTCTGCCTTCTTCGACGATGAGTTTAATGCCGTTGTAGTTTGAAGGGTTGTGAGAGGCGGTGATTTCAATACCGAAGTAGAGCTTTTCGTCCTTAACGGTATGCATTACCAACGGGGTGGGCGCACTGCGGCGCAAAAACCAAATATGAATACCGCCTTTTGCCAACACTTCTGCCACCCATTTGGCAGCAGTTTCCGAAAGGAAGCGACGGTCGTAGCCGATGATAACAGGCTTATCCGTTTTGTTTTCTTCTTTCATCAGTTGCAGTATGCCTGCGGCAACTTTGCATACGTTTTCTTTGGTAAAGTCTTCACCGATAACGGCTCTCCAGCCACCTGTTCCAAATTGAATCACCTTGGGTCCCTCCTGTTTGATTTCGGTCATTTGATTTCTCTTGTTATTTACAGTATAACATACTTTTGATAGGTTTTGTTTATAAATCCAGTTTCGTATTTTATAATTTTGGTCACATTTTTGTTGTGTTTTGCCGACAATTCTTGTATAATGAGAAAAAAGGGGGTGAGTCAAGTGGAGTATAAAAAGACAGTGCTGGGCACATCAATGAACGTGAGCGGTATTTACAGCGTTCATTATTTTGAATATGCCAAGGATTTTGCCTATTCGGGTGAGATTCATGATTTTTGGGAACTGGTATATGCCGATAAGCAGAGCATTATCGTCACTGCCGGCGCCAAAGAGGTGTTGTTGCCGATGGGGCATATGTATCTGCATCGTCCCAACGAGTTTCACAACATTCGTTGTGACGGGGTAAAGGCCGCCAACTCCATTATTATTTCTTTTGATTGTCACGCGCCGGAACTTATGAATATTGCCGGAACAAAAATTGCTTGTGATGCCGAACAGCGCGCCTTGCTTGGCGCCATCGTGCGTGAGGCAGGAGAAGCGTTTTTAACACCGCTTGGACTTTCCTACACCCGTCATATGCAAAAATCGGGAACAGGACCATTTGGTTGTGAGCAACTCATTCGAATGTATCTGGAACAATTGCTCATTATGCTCATTCGCGGCAACCACCGCCCCAAACAAGCCCTCAAACCTTTGCGCAATACCCTGCTGATTGCGGTTTGCGAATATCTTGAAAAGAACGTCGAACAAGCACTGCGCTTTTCCGATATCAAAGAGCACTTTAACGTTTCGGGCTCGGTCATTAAAAAGGTGTTCAGGGAGCATATGGACTGCGGTGTAATGGAATATTTCAATCGCCTTAAAGTAGATGCCGCCAAGGCACTGATTCGGGAAAGCGGCCTGAACTTTACCGAAATTGCCGACCGATTGGCATTTAACAATTCTCAGTATTTTACCACGGTATTCCGTCGCATATCCTCTATGACGCCCAGTGAGTATGCCGCCTCGGTGCGTTCGGACAGATAATATTTCCACCTCTTACCACATAGATTGGTAAGAGGTGTTTTTTTATGGATAACTGGGTTGGGGGACTGTTTTGTCTGTTCTTGGGAATGGCAATGTTGATGGCGGCAACCGAGGCACTGCCACCGATGCATATTAAAAACAAATGGCATGGGGCAGGGCTTGGATGCGGTATTACCGCACTGCTGCACAGTTCTTCGGCGGTGTCCTGTTCGGTGTGTGCCATGGTGGCAAGTGGCAGTATGGAACTTTCAGCGGCATATGCGGTGTTGGTCGGCAGTAACGTGGGCACTTGTTTTACCCCCATTTTAACGGCACTTGGTTTGCGCGCGGCAAAAACGGGAGCGGTGTTTGCCGTGATCGGTATAGTTGCCATTTTTTTAAAACCCAGGTTTCCGAATATTGCTACTTCGGTGGCAGGGTTTTGCCTTTTGATGTGGGGCATGAATCTGATGACGCTTTCCCCTGCATTTTTCGACTATCTTTCCCAAAGCCATCTTTGGAAACAGTGTTTGGACGCACCGCTTGGCGCTTTTGCCATCGGACTGGTCAGTACTGCGGTGTTGCAAAGCTCGTCACTGACAATGGCGCTCTTGCAGGTCTACTCACTTTCCTCTCCGCTCAGCACGGGGATTGCACTACCTTTCATATTGGGGCAGAATATCGGCACCACCGCCACGGCACTTTTGGCAACAGTCGGCTGTGAGCCGATTGCACGGAAGGTGGCAATGTATCACGTGCGGTTTAACGTGTTGGGGGCGCTGTGGGCGTTGCCGCTGAGTTTGTTTTTATATAAATATCTCACTTTTGATGCCACGCCGATGGTGCTGGGTGTCCTTCAACTGCTCTATAATGTCGTTTGCGCGTGGCTTCATTTGATGTTTGATAAAAAACTCCGATAGTTTTTTGTAATTACCTATTGCAAGTTGTCGAGAAAAAAGATATAATGTATGTGTATGTAAAAATTCGAAAGGAGCAATACAATGAATTATTCTCTTGAAGTACAAAACATGTGTTGTGTGGCAAAGGGCCCGCATCACGGTCCTGCTCCCATTCCCGAAGAAGGCAAATGGGTACAGGCAAAAGAAATCAAAGATATTTCCGCTTACACACACGGTGTGGGCTGGTGTGCACCCCAACAGGGCGCCTGCAAACTGTCTTTGAATGTTAAGGACGGTATCATCGAAGAAGCATTGGTGGAAACCATCGGATGCTCCGGTATGACCCACTCCGCCGCTATGGCAGCAGAAATTTTGCCCGGCAAAACCTTGCTGGAAGCACTTAACACTGACCTTGTTTGCGATGCTATTAACACTGCAATGAGAGAGCTGTTTTTGCAGATCGTTTACGGTCGCAGCCAGTCTGCTTTCTCTGAAGACGGTCTGGTTATCGGTGCCGGTATGGAAGACCTTGGTAAAGGCGAAAGAAGCATGGTTGGTACTATGTACGGTACCAAGGCTAAGGGCGTAAGATACCTCGAAATGACCGAGGGTTATTGCACTCGTATGGCTCTGGATGAAAATGATCAGGTAATCGGCTATGAGTTCGTTTCTCTGGGCAAGATGACTGACTTTATCAAGAAGGGCATGGAGCCGGGTGAAGCATATCAGAAGTCTATCGGTTCTTACGGTAGATTTGAAGATGCGGTCAAGTACATTGACCCCCGTAAAGAATAAGGAGGTAAGTGACAATGGCATTATTTGAAGGATATGAGAGAAGAATTGACCAGATCAATCCCGTTCTCAAACAATACGGCATTGCCTCCATCGAGGAATGTAAAGAAATCACTATGGCAAAGGGCATTGATGTAGACAACATCATTCGTTCCACCCAACCCATCTGCTTTGAAAACGCTGTTTGGGCTTATATGATGGGTACCGCCATTGCTATTAAGAAGGGTTGCGTTAAGGCTGCTGATGCCGCTGCCGCTATCGGCGAAGGCTTGCAGGCATTCTGCATCCCCGGTTCCGTTGCTGCCAACCGTCAGGTAGGTCTGGGCCACGGTAACCTCGGTAAAATGCTCCTCAGCGAAGAGACTGATTGTTTCTGCTTCCTTGCAGGTCACGAGTCCTTTGCTGCTGCTGAAGGTGCTATCAAAATCGCACTGAACGCAAACAAAGTTCGTGTTAAACCCCTGAGAGTTATCCTCAACGGTCTTGGTAAAGACGCTGCTTTCATCATCTCCCGTATCAACGGCTTTACTTATGTTGAAACTGAATTTGATCCCTACACCGAAGAGGTTAAGGTTATCAAAGAGATTCCCTTCTCCAAGGGCCCCAGAGCTGACGTTAAGTGCTACGGTTCCGACAGTGTACCTGAAGGCGTAGCCATCATGAAGCTCGAAAAGGTTGGCGTTTCCATCACCGGTAACTCCACCAACCCCACCAGATTCCAGCATCCCGTTGCCGGCACCTACAAAAAGTGGTGTAACGAAAACGGCAGAAACTACTTCTCCGTTGCTTCCGGCGGCGGCACCGGCAGAACCCTGCATCCTGACAATATGGCTGCAGGCCCTGCTTCCTATGGTATGACTGATACCATGGGCCGTATGCACGGTGACGCACAGTTCGCAGGTTCCTCCTCCGTTCCCGCCCACGTTGAGATGATGGGCCTGATCGGTGCAGGTAACAACCCCATGGTTGGTATGACCGTAGCTTGCGCTGTTGCAGTTGAAGAAGCTAGCAAATAATAAGGTTTTAAAACCTTATCGCAAAATTTAACACTTAAAAAGTTAGACACATCATCTTTGAGTTTTCAAGGATGATGTGTCTAATTTATTTTTTTTAAAAAGGAGACAAGAGAACCGTCCCCTTGTCACTATAAACTTTGGGGTTCACTTCATTTAAACCCCGGTGTTTACTTATGTATGCAAAAGAATCATTCAATTGAGTTTTTCGATTTTGCCTAGGGAGATATTTATTGGTTTTATAAGTTCGTGACCGTCTATGTACCCATAAACACGAACATAATCACCTGCCTTAATTGTTGAACAGACAGATGCCATATCATTATCTAATTTATATTCAAAAACATGGATTCTTTGACCGTTTTTATAAGCGTCTTTATCTTTTTCCTCATTATTTGTAATTTCTTTTGGTGAAGAGCAAAGATACAAGTTAACAGTATACCCTAACCCATCGTAAAAATCCACAAACGATACATACCCTTCAATGTAGTGCTCTTTTCCGAGATATTGTTTGTAGTTTTCAAAAACTTCAGATACGGATAGTTTTTTAGGCTCGGATTCATAGAAAACTTTTACGGGCACAATTTTGGAAGGATCTTTGTTTACCCATAAAGATTCCACAAGTTTGATGGGAATGGCTAAGTTTAGATTTTGGCCGGATTCATATGAAGCATAAGTGATGCCAATGACTTCACCTTGGTCATTAAACAAAGCACCGCCGCTGCTTCCGCTGGAAATTGGTGCGGTAAATTGCAAAATATCCATATGATCTTCTACTGTATAACCGCTGATTATACCGTTAGACACGGTGTTTTTTAAGCCGAGGGGACTACCTATGGCAACGATTTTTTCACCTTTTGTAAGCGGATGCGAAGAATTATATTTCAACACTGAAATATTTGCTTTTTCCTCTAAACGCAATATTGCAATGTCGTTTGGTTTTGAAACAGTAATTACATCATTCACATTATAAGAGTGCCCATCTTCTGTTTTAACAACAATGCGGCATACTTCTTCTTTGATGACATGATAATTTGTGACTATTATGTCTTCTTCGAAAACAGCAAATCCGCTTCCGGTAGAATATAACTCATCATTGGGTGTATAACATTCCAACATAACAACGGAATTAGATTGTTTGGTGATTTTTCTTGGATTATTGGAAAAAGGGCGATTAGCAAAATTGAAAAAAAGAAAAATCAAACCAAGTACGCAAACAGTGGTAAAGCAAGAAATAAAAATCGTTAAAAAAGCGAACGTGGGTTTGCTTTTTTCTGTAGGCGTTCTCTCAATTTCGGTGCCACATTTTGGACAAAAAGAATGCTTTTTAGATATATGCTTTCCGCAACTTTTGCACTTATCCATCATTGTTCTCCCGTCAAAAATATCTTTTGAAGTTCTTGAAAAATAAGAATGCATCAATTTATTGAAATTATAGCACAATTAAACATTTTTTTCAACATGTGCTTTTATAGCTAAAGGGAAGTCATATTACTAACTTGACGTGTTGGCGAGATAATGCTAATATTATTGTATATTAGTTTACACGAGGATGTGATTTGGCAATGAAGGACAACACACTTTGCTTGGCTAATAATATTTACGAACAAGCATTAAAGGCCAATACCTATTGGAAATTACTAAATCAATACTATATAAATATAAACAAATACAATGATGCGATGAACTTTTCACCAGCGTTTTATAATGTTATTTATACATCCCTTGTGGAAAGCCTGTTTTTAAACCTTTCAAAAATATATGATGTAAACGAAGATTCCATTACAATTAGGACATTGCTAACAAGTTTGGAATTAATAACAGTTAATGACTTGAATGATTATGTTAAATCAAAATATGAGTTTCTAAACAATAAGTTTCAACATCAACTCAAACCGAATGAAGAGTGCTTTTTTGAAGAACAGGTTTCGGAACAAAAACGAGTCTGCAAATTACGTGATATTAAATATACACATACTATGATTGATTTAAATTTAGAGCAATTATATGAACTGTATGTCAAGAAATTTAATAGTCTGAAACATATACGTGACAACCTTATCGTTCAACGAAACAAGATATACGTTCATAATGACAAAGAGACTAATTTTGAGTTTGATACAATATATCAAAAGAAAGCAATAAATAATATAGCTATTGATAAATTGATTGATTACGCACTAGATCTTAGTAGATATATTATAGAAATTTTAACAGGTGTTTTAAAAGCGGACACGTATGTCAATATGAATGATTGGGAAGCAACATTAATGCTTGTAAATATAGGCCATAAGTATAAAATGACTCATATAGACGAAAGGAGACAACGGGACGATTCTCTTGCCCTCTGGTCGTAGCTTGTGCTGTTGCAGTTGAAAAGGCAAGTAAATAAACATTCTTAAAAAAAGTGAGCAGAATTTTCTGCTCACTTTTTTATTGTGGTGCAGTTTTGGAGTGCAGTTCACCAATCAAATCATCCAAAACCACTGCTGCGCTCGGATAAATAGTTCCCTTGTGCTTGTGGCGAAATTTAGTCTGTTGAAATAAAAGATTACATATGTTATAATCGTATTTAGTAGGACAATACAAAATTTGTCAGAAAACAGGAGGAGAAGAAATGAAAAGAATTCTTTCGGTATTACCCACAGTTATGATGCTTGTATCGATGCTGCCGCTGAATGCATTTGCATACGACTATGAAGATGTCGTAAGCATTGTTGTTTCGCCGGTGGAGCTCATCGAGAATTATGACGGTTGGTACGAAGATGTGTATGACGAGGACAA
>JAZROO010000096.1:0-6284 GCA_045648705.1 Eubacteriales bacterium
TGAAACCGAGCGTCTGCTCAGTGCTGAAACGGGGGCGCTGTTCGGGGTGGGCGGTCTGCCCGACCGACTGTTTGCCGCCGCAGGTGAGCGGTTGTTTTACAGTGGCATCGACGATGCCCTCTATTTCGGTCAACTGCAATACCTTGCTCTCGACGAGCCGATTTTACTGCTGAGCGGTGCGCTTGGGGTACTGTATGCCTTGGGAGAGCATACCGCGTGGCGCATTGAGGGGCAGGCGGAAAAAAGCGCAGGGCAGTATGCACTGGATGCGTTTTTCAGCGTCACAGGGCGCTTTCCCATTCCGCGCCCCTACGGCAAAGAGGCGCTTTGCTATGGGCAGGAAATGCTGTTTTTCAGTGAGCAGGGAGTGATGGCAATTCACCCCAGTGGTGTGCTCGACGAGCGCACCGCTTCACCGCGCAGTCAGTTTCTGTGGCGGCTTTTAAAGGAGGAAGACCCTGCCCTTGTCCGTCTGACACGGCAAGAAAACTTTTTGATCCTTGCAGGGCAGTCAAAACTCTATCTTTTCGATCTTGAAAGACGGCATAAAACCGCAACGGGTCAAGCCTTTGAGGCATATCTGTGGACAGGTATCAACGCGGAGGGTTTTGCCTTTGTCGACGGCAGACTCTGCTTTTTCCGTGACGGTGATCTCTATACTTTTGCCGACAGCGGCACCCGTGCCGACTATCACGATGAGTTCCGCAGTGACGGCAAAAAGCTTTCTTCTCCCATCCATGCGGTGTGGGAGAGTGTTACCCTCGGCTCGCCTGCGCGATGCGCTGACTTTTTTGGTCTGCTGATCGGCACAGGCGCACCGACGGTGATGCGCATTCTGGTGCAAAATCCGCACGGACGGTGGCAAACGCTGTATGATTACGACGGATTCTGGCGCGGCTTTTGCTACGACGATTGGCACTACGGTGCCCTGCATTACGGCGCCCACACACCGATGCGCCGCCGCAAACTCAAGCTTTCCCACCGTCGCGGTATCCGTCTGCGGTTTGAAAACGATATTGCCGACAGCGATTTCACACTTTCGCGCTTTGCGGTAGAATACAAATGAGGTGAAAAATGACACTCAAACAATCCTATGAGAGCGCCTATGCCGCCAAAAATAAGGCACTTGCGGCACAGTATAAGGCCAAAAAGAAGGCGCCCTCCGATGAAAAAAAGGAGCTCAGGCGTCAAGGCTCCGATACGCTCAGAGAGGCGTACGCCAAGTTTTTGCGCTCTGCCGCCACCACGGCGCAAACCCTTAAAGTCGAGGGCAAACAAGACGGTGCGGCG
Source organism: Eubacteriales bacterium (assembly GCA_045648705.1). Taxonomy (GTDB): domain Bacteria; phylum Bacillota; class Clostridia; order Oscillospirales; family QAKW01; genus Firm-08. Next base: position 1,291 of record JAZROO010000096.1, read on the forward strand.
CAAAACCAAGCGGCAGGGCAGCGTGAGGCGCACAGTGCCGCGCAAAGCAAACGCCGCCGGGAAAGTGCGGCAAAGGTTGCGGCACTGGAGGGCAAGATCAAAACCGAGAAAGCGGCGCTGGATAAAAAGGTGGCGGACAACCAAACCGCCCTGCAGCAAAAGCTTGACAGTCTTGCCATAAAGGAACGCGCGGCGGCGGAAAAAGCGGCCGCCAAAACCACCAAATCAACGACCAAATCGACCACCAAAGCGACCACCAAATCGCAGGTGCTCTCGATGCTCAAAATGGGGATTTATGACAGTTCGTTTGCAGGCATTCTCGGTGTCAGCGACGAGGAGGTCCAAAAGTACCTCAAAGACTATCAGAGCAAAAAGAAAAAAACCACCGTGGCCGACAGTGCGCTCGACCCCAACGGCAAACTGCCGGGAACGTATAAGCCGCCCTTAAAGTAGCACTTCGTGCAAATGAAGTTGACCTTCGGTCAAATGAAGTTGCCTTCGGCAATGAAGTTGCACTTCGTGCAAACGATGCAGAGCGCCGCGCACGGCAGGGTCTTGGCAATATGCACAAAAACAATGTGACAAAATTGTTGATTTTGACTCGTTGCTTTTTCCTAGTATATATTGTATAATTATTATGCAATTAATTATGAAAGGAAACTACCGCAATGAAAAAATTCAAAAGTTTAATTGTTATGTTGCTGATGCTTGTATTGGTAATGTCTTGCTTCGTTGCTTGCGGTCCTGCAGAGGATGAAGGCGTCTGGGATGTAGGCACAGGCACCGGCACAGGTACAGGCACCGGCACTGACACAGGTACAGGCACCGGCACAGGTACCGGCACAGGTACAGGTACAGGCACCGGCACAGGTACAGGTACAGGTACAGGCACAGGCTCCAGTCAAGAGCCGGTTGATATTTCTACCAACCCCTTGATGAACCCCAACAAAAAGCCCAACAGAGGCGCTGCTGTTTCTTTCGATATCGATAAGACAGGCTTCTCCAGAGGTACCGTAAATGACCTTAAGGGCAAAGTCCTCACTCTGTTTACAGGTGCTGACTATGCATTCTTCTCCTATCACACCTCTGAAGGTAAGGGTACTGCAAGTTCCGTTATCAACGAGTGGCAGTGGTTTAAAGAGATGAAGAAGATTTACGGTGTTACCGTTAAGTACATCCGTTGCTCCGGTGCAGGCCGTAGTAACGCGCTGAAACCCTTCCAGGCTATGTCCTCCGGTAAGGATTGCGACCTGATTACAACCCACATCAACTCTTATCCCTACGTTAACAACATTCTGGCTCCGCTGGACCAGTATGCAAACTTTAACAACTTTGAAAAGAGCCCCGGTTGTGACCCCCGTATCACCGAGCTGACTTCTTGGAAAGGCCATCCCGTAGTTATCGGTCCTTCCTTTGCCAACGGTGTTTTGCTTTACAACAAGACCTACATTGCTTCTCTGGGTATCCCCGATCCCCACGAGCAGTTCAAGAAGGGTGAATGGAACTGGACCAACTTTAAAAAGTACATGGTAGCTCTGCCCGATAAGGCTCCCAACGGTGCAAAACTGTGGGGTATGGGTACACTCGGTCAGTACTACTACTTTGCTCCTTCCAACGGTAAGCCCTGCTTTGAAATTGATGGCACAAACCCCAACGGTGGTATCATCAATAACTGGGATAGCCCCGAAGTTAAGGAAACTTACGTATGGCTGGAAGGCGTTTGTGACGCCGGCGGCGCATACAACGTAAATGGTTCCGGTTCCGTAATGTTTACGGATAAGACCAACGCGTATGCTATGACTTATACCTCCGTTCGTTACTTTGACTACGTTGACCAGCCCAAGCCCAAGTATGAAATGCAATGGGTACCTTTCCCCAAGAATGAAAAGAATGAAAAGGCGAATAACCACGTTGAGCTCTATGGTTTTGCTATCGGTATTCCGAGAAAGACCAACAAAGAGGGCAACCGTATTGCCGCTGTTAAGTTCTGCGAAATCTGGACCAACCGTTACTGCGAGTCTCTCTACGACTTCCTGCTGAACAGACAGAAATGGTCATTTGAGGAAATCGAGTACTTCTACAACTACTCCAGAAAGTACGGTCAGATGGGCTTTGGTTCCGGTGTTGGTAACTTCCATACTAAGAGTAACGAATGTAAAGTAAACGCTTCTATCAGCGATGCTTCACTGAGTGTTGCTTCATGTATTGAAAAAGCCTCCAACTTTGCCAAGAGTGAAATTGAGGGCGTTCTCAAGTTCGGCGTACAGTAAACCGAAATAAAACCGAGTAAATATCCGAGTGCAAACCGCACTCGGATATTTTTTTGCCTTGCGGCAATGAAGTTGCCCTTCGTGCAAACGATGTTGACTTTCGGTCAAACGGAATAGGTTTTCGTTTGCGGCTTTGCCGCAACTTCGTTTTTGCCGCAGACAAAACACTGTTTACGACGAAGTCGTAACTTCGTTTACACCAATGGTGTAACTTCGTTTGCCATCGGCAATTCTGTCAGTCGCACCTTTTCCTTTTATTTACATATAATAGGTTGTAAATGATTTCGGAGGTGTGGGCGATGAGGGTTGCCATAGTGGGAAAGGATGCGCGGCAACGCGCAGTGGGGGAGGCTTTTGCAAAAAGGGGCATTACAGTCATTTCGTGTGATGATTTTCCCAAAGAGGCAGAGATCACCGTTCTGCCAATGCCGGTCAGTGAGGACGGCAAAACGCTGTTTGGCACCAAGACGTCACTTGCCGACTGCTTTGCCTTTTTGGCAGGAAAAACCGCCTATGGCGGCAGATGCAGTGCGGCGGTAATGGAACTTGCCTTAGCGCAAAAAGTGCGGTTATTTGACCATTTTGCAAGGGAGGAGGAAACGGTGGCAAACGTTGTCCCCACCGTTGAGGGTGCACTGCAGATTGCAATGCAAAATACCCCCTTTACCTTGCACGGTGCCGAGGTTTTGGTGGTCGGTTACGGCCGCATCGGACGCCTTCTTGCGCATCACCTGAAAGCACTGGGGGCAAAGGTGAGTGTTGCCTCCCGTAAAGAAGAGCATCTGGCGTGGTGCGATGCCTTTGGCTATCACGGGCTTTTGCTTTCCGAGCTTCCCCATATCGTCGGTCGGACACAGGTGATTTTCAACACCGCGCCCACCCTCATTTTCGATGAAACTCTGCTCAAAATCACATCAAATGCACTCATCATCGACCTTGCGAGTGCTCCGGGCGGTGTCGACTTTGCGGCGGCGGAGCAACAGGGCAAAAACGTTATTCACGCACTGGCACTGCCCGTCAAAGTGGCGCCCCAAACCGCAGGTGAAATCATTTGCAAAACCATTTTAACAATGTATGAGGAGGAAAACACCCGTGTCAGATAAACTGCGTGTGGGTTTTGCGATGAGCGGTTCTTTTTGCACATACGCTGCGGTGTTACCTCAGATCGAGAAAATGTGTACGTCGTTTGCCGTGACTCCCATTATGAGTGAGGCGGCGTACGGGACAGATACACGATTTGGGAAAGCCGAGGATCATATAAAGCAAATCGAAACGTTAACGGGGCAAACGGTACTGCACACCTTAGCGCAGGTCGAGCCCATCGGACCGAAAAAATTACTGGACGTTTTAGTGGTGGCACCCGCCACCGGCAACACCCTTGCCAAACTTGCCCTTGGCATTGCCGACAGTACGGTCACCCTTGCCGTCAAGGCGCATCTGAGAAACGAGCGCCCCGTGGTATTGGCAGTGTCCACCAACGATGCACTGGCAGGTGCCGCCAAAAATATCGGGCAACTTTTAAACACCAAAAATATCTTCTTTGTTCCCTTGCGCCAAGACGACCCCATCGGCAAACCGCGCTCGGTGGTGGCAGATATGTCGCAAATTTACGATACAGTGCTCCTTGCACTGCAAGGAAAACAAATCCAACCGCTGCTCCTGAGCGCCCCAATTTAAAAAATGTTTTTTCTATCATTCCCCGTTTGACAAACCGTATAAAAAAGGGTACAATAATAGCATATCAAAAAAGGAGATGCTACTAAAATGGGTTGTACACATGATTGTTCCACTTGCTCCTCCGAGTGCGCTTCCAAGCAACCGGAAAGTTTGCTTAAGCCACTCAATGAGGCAAGTCGCGTAAATAAAGTATATGCGGTCGTCAGCGGAAAGGGCGGCGTCGGCAAAAGTACGGTAACGTCGATGCTCTCGGTTTTGATGAATCGTCGCGGTTATCGCACCGCCATCTTGGATGCCGATATCACAGGTCCTTCCATTCCCAAAATGTTTGGGGTGACCGATAAGGCGGAATCCACGGGTGAAATGCTTTTGCCCGGCAGAAGCAAAACGGGCATTGAAATGATGAGCATTAATTTGCTACTTCCCAACGAAAGTGACCCTGTGATCTGGCGCGGCCCCGTGATTGGCGGTGCGGTCGGTCAGTTCTGGACAGACGTACTGTGGAAGGATATCGACTATATGTTCGTTGATATGCCGCCCGGCACGGGTGACGTTCCGCTCACGGTATTTCAAAGTCTGCCCGTCGATGGCATCATCGTTGTCACTTCACCGCAACAACTGGTGTCCACCGTTGTGAACAAGGCGGTCAAAATGGCAGAAATGATGAATATTCCCATCGTCGGTGTGGTAGAGAATTACAGTTATTTTGAATGTAAAGACTGCGGCAAGAAGCATAAGATTTTTGGCGAAAGCCATATCGAAGAGGTAGCAGGTGAGCACCATCTGCCCGTACTGGCATCTTTGCCCATCGACCCCGAAGTTGCAGGTCTTGCAGATCAAGGACTGATTGAACTCTTTGAGGGCGATTGGCTGGATACTGCGGCAGACGTTTTGGAGAAATAAACAAAACCCCACAAACTTCACAGTTTGTGGGGTTTTCTTTATGCAGTTAACTCCTCCGCCATTTTAAGTCTTGCTTTGATGGCTTCAGTATCAAGCTTGTAGGCAAGGTCTTTGTTTTGATAATCGTAGTCTTTTAAGGTTTTG
>JAZROO010000097.1:0-1930 GCA_045648705.1 Eubacteriales bacterium
AATGCTTTGCCGATAGAGGTGTTTTTAACAGATTCAGCAACGGGGTCAAGGTAAGAGTTGACCTCTAAGAACATTTCCTTCATACCCTTGAGCCAAAGTTCATTTTCCTGACCGTGCTTATCTGCATCCACAGGGAAAATACCTGTTGAAGCAAGCATACCACCCTGCTGTGTAATCGAAGCTAAGGCTACGATATATTGGAACATCTCACTTGCAGGCTGCATTTTAAATTCATGATCCTGCGGTACCGTTGTCCACCAATATTGCTGTGCAAGACAGGTGGCAACCTGATAACGAGAGAATTTAAGGTCGTTTGTGTAATCTACCCAACGGTTGATTTCCCAACAACGATAGTCGGGGAAATTGTGCTCGGTTCTGATGTCAAGCTGTCCTTCCACAAACCCTGCGTTCATCGCAAGTGCCATAGCAGGATTGAAGGAAAGGCAGGTTTCTCTAAGACGCTGTTGCGGTGCGCCTGTCGGAATGTGATTAAACACACCGTCTACCCAAAGACCTTTCAATCGGGTGCCGTAACGCTCACAGACCTCGTAGAACATTTCATTAATGTATTGATTATATACACCGTAGCTGTTGGCAGAATCGTTCCAACCAACGTTTTCAAGGTCCTCCGGACTAAAGTCGGTGCCTGCCGAACCGTGCGCATACAGGTGCAAATCGATATTGTATTTATCAAGCTCATCAAGCAGTTCCATGATGACGTCTCTGTCGGCATAAGTCTTTTTGCCGGGCAACTCGCGTCTGTCGTCCTTCCAGCGCTGATTGGTCATACTGGGATACAGCGTTTCACCGGCATGATGCCATACCGTCAGTACCACGTATTCCATACCAAAGTCGTGCATATCTTTGGCAAACTGCTGAACATCAAACTGCTCTGCCGTTTCGTCAATATAACGAAGCATATTGCCGTCGGGATAGCGGGTGCCGTGGCCAATATTGTCAATGCTGGTAAGATAATGAACGAAGCAACCATACTTTTTCGCCTCGTAATCGGCGCGTTTTGCGGCGATTTCTTCCTCAGTCATCGTGGGTGCCACGTAAGTTTTATAAATGGGTACCAACAATGCCTTGGTCAGCGCGGTTTCACCGCTTTCAGTATTCGTGATTTCAAAACTCAGACGAACGCGATAGGTTGTATCGTCGCTACGATTGATATTACCTTCAATATCTACAACTTCCGGATGATCACTCTCTGCAATTTTAATGGTATATCCGTCGGGAACGGTGGGATAGGTAATCGTGTCTGCATTGGTTTCGGGGATGGGAATCAAATCGGTTTCTTTTGCCACAGCCTCAACGTCCAGCATCGCCTGTGTTTTAACGGAAACGGTGCGGGTAACGGTGACGGTATCCGTTTCATCAAAACGGTTGGTAACCTTTATGGTCAAGGTAACGTCAGTTTTCTCCGCAGGCAATACGATGGTGCCGTCTTTAGCAATAATAGCCTCATTGCTGCTTTGAACAATTTCAACGGCAAATTGACGGTTGATTTTCTCAAAAACAACTTTATTTTCTTCTTGGATTGCCGCCAGTTTTTCTGCGGCATCAGCTACTGTTTGCGGTGCGGGGGTACCTAAAACATCAATTTCAGCAAGTTGAATATACTTGATATTGATATTTGTTGTATCACGTTTTAATACAAATTTGACATACTGAACATCTTCTTGCGGAGCAAAGAAATAAGTTTGTGCGTCGATAAGGTTGGCGGTTTTGGTGTCAGCAATGTCCACCACGGGCTCTGCCCAATTTTGCCCGTCAGCAGAAACGTAGGCAGTCACGCTCTTGGGGAAGTTGGTCAGCGCCGCTTGCTTGGGATGCAGTACAAGACCGTTGACGCGGCTTGCCTCCTCCAAGGTCAGCACAATTTCAACTTCTGCGGCATTTTCTGCACTTGAGAAGAAATAGGCATGTC
>JAZROO010000098.1:0-7615 GCA_045648705.1 Eubacteriales bacterium
TCAAAGAATGAAGTCTTTGTTCACCTATATATTACCAAACCAAATCACCAAAATCAATTCGCAGATTATACATAATTTGTATATTATTTTTACTCTATGTTGAATTCTTTTGTGTATTTTATACAAAAGAGTCCCCAAAGCACCGTTACATCGGCATTTTGGGGACACTAATTATTGCATCAGTTTGATTGCCTCTTTGGCAAATTTGGAAAGCGGCTGACCCTTGCGCACCACAATGGCAGGCAAACGCTGATAGGTGGAGTTTTGAATGTCAAACACTCTGATCTCCTCACCGCCCTGCTGACCGCGCACAAATTGCTTTGGCAGCAGTGTTGCGCCCACACCGTGACACGCCATCTGCCACGCCGTCGTTAGTCCCACGACCTCTGCGGCAATATCGACCTGCACGTCAGCACCCACACACAGTGCCTCCAGCTGTGCGCGCATCTCCTGTGTCGGACCGACGGCAACAAACGGCAGCTCCTTGCAGTCTGCAAAGTCAATTTCCTTTACACCATCAAACTCTGCCTTGCCCTCGACCAGTCCACGATGCACCACCAGTACCAGTCGATCCTGCTCAATGGGAGTAACGTCAAAGAGTGCCTTGTCAATCGGCAGATTGATTACCGCAAAGTCATACTTACCCTCTGCCGCCTCTTTTCTCAGCACCTCACTGCCTGCCTCGCGCAGTTTTACCTGCAGTCTCGGAAACTTTTCGCGAAGCTGTTTTACAAGCGACGGCATCAGATAGGCACTGCGAAAAGGAGTCACACCGATGGTCAGTGTGCCGCGCTCTCCGCTTTGAAACTGCGCCACCGTACGAAGCAGTTGCTCCTCTTTGATTAAAATTTCTCCGGCACCTTTCACAAAGTGCTCCCCTGCCGCCGTCAGTTTTACCTGTGAGGGTGAGCGCTCAAACAACCGCACCCCGAGTTCCTTTTCCACGTGCTGAATCTGTTTGCTCAGCGCAGGTTGGGTGATTCCAAGCCCCTCTGCCACTTGAGAAAAACTCAGCGTCTCGGCAAGTGCGAGAACGTATCTTAGTTGCTTTGTGTTCATATTCAAACACCCCTTGTTGCAAAATACATATGTATGATACACCCTTGGGCGCAAAAAATCAATACATTATTACCAAAAAATTATAGTTGCTATTGACAAAACGGAATAATAGCACTATAATATTCCTTGTTCGTAATGACTTTTATAACCATTTTATAATTAAGGAGAGTATAAAGCATGGAATCTTTGCTGTATTTAGGCATCATGTTGGCAGTCATCTGCATATGGTTTCTTGTCTTCAAACGCCCCGTGTATGAGGCTGTTTTGTTGGCATTTATCATTCTTTTGACCGTCACGGGCACGTGGGGCAACGTTCTGAGTTACATTGATGAGGGTCTTTCCACCTCGCTGTTATATTCAATGGTAGCATTTGTTGCACTGTCCATTTTGCTGACCAAAACAAAAGTAGTTGATAGCTGTCTTGCAATCATCCTTTCTCTCATCGGCCGCATCAAAGGCGGCGCAGGATACGCAGCAGTCATTGCCAGTTCCTTTATGGGCGCACTCTCAGGCTCGGGCCCAGGAAACGTTATGGCAACGGGCACCTTAACCATTCCTTCCATGAAGCGCACGGGATTTCCTGCCGAACTTGCCGCCAACATTGAGTCCAATGCAAGTTATATGGGCAATATGATCCCCCCTTCTTCCAACATCGTAGCCGCCATGGCAGCCTTTACGGCATTTGCCGCAGGCGCCGGCATTGCCGACGTAACACAGGGCCAATTCTGGATCGTTCTTTGGGGCATTTCTGCTTGGTTTATTGCACAAAGACTCATTATGGTCTGGGGCTTTTGTAAATATTATAAGGTAAAACCGATGAGCAAGGACGAACTCCCCGACCTCAAAGAAACCATCAAAAAGGGTTGGCAAGCATTTTTGTTGCCGCTGGTTATTTTGCTTCCCTTTGTTTTGGATGCCGTGTTTGCGGATAATTTCTTTGTTGCCCGTTTGGGAACAGACGGTGCCGCTTACCTCTCCAAATCGGTACTGCTCTTTGTCGCAGGTGTATCTTCTTTGTATGCCTGTCTGATTGCTAAAGACAAAAAGGCAATCACCCCTGCTAAAATTGCAGGTATGTTTGCAAACGGTGTTAAAACCATTGCTCCTGCGATTGCAGTTTGCGTGTTCGGTTATATGATCGGCGCTATGTTTGCTGATCTTGAGGTTGCCGAAACACTCGGCAAACTGATGACCACCTGGAATTTCGGCAAACTCGGTATGGTACTGGCAATTTGCGCCATCACCTGCATTATGGGTATGGTCGTTCCGGGCTCCTCTCAGGTCGTTATCTTCGGACCCGTATTTATCACTCTGCTGAATAACGTCGGTGTCGATCCTCTGCTTGCCGCCGCCATGCTTCCTTGCACCTGCGGTGTTATGTGCGGCATCACTCCTCCTTTGGGACTTGGAATGTATGCAGGTATGACCATTGCCGAATCGGATTTCAGCAAAACCTTTAAAAACAATCTGTGGTGGGTTGCCGCCCAGTTTATCCTGCAAGTTGCCATTTTGATGGGATGGCTGCCCATCTTCGGACTGTAAGGAGGTACCGCTATGAAACAATTTTGTAAAAAACTCTCGGATGTGCTGAAAACCATCTTTGGTTACGGCATCATGATTTCCCTCTTTGCCGGTGGCGCAACTTTCTTTGGTTACGTTGCCGCCCTCATCATCGGAGGCGATATTGCCACCGCTATCTGCACGGTGATTTACAAAAATATCATTCCCGTCATCATCTACCTGTCGGTAATTATGGTACTTTTGGGACTGGTTGCAATGTACCTTGCCGGTGAAAAAGCGCTCACCCCCGAAAAGAAACACGCCCAAAAGCACGAAGGCGAAATATAATCCAACCGCATCTGACGACCTTACCGCAACGGTAAGGTCGTTTTCTTTATATAAAACGGGCGGATAATATCTCCCACAATGTAAATTTAATCAAATCTTAAGGTGACTTTTAAGAATGTTTCTATTATAATATTACTGTCAATAACTAAACAAAGGAGAATCATTATGAGCTTTGTTTTACACACTGATTCCGCTTGCGATATCCGCGCTGAAAAACTCAAGGAATGGGGCGTAAGCTTTACCCCTCTTTCCTTTCACTTTGTCGGACAGGATACGGCATTTACCGAAGCCGATATGCCCATCGGTGAATTTTACGAACGTATGAAGGCAGGTGCCGTTGCCAAAACCGCCGCCATCAACGTTGCAGAATTCAAAGAGGCGTTTTTGCCGTTTTTAAACGAGGGTAAGGACATTTTGTATCTTGCTTTCTCGTCGGGTCTTTCCACCACCTGTAACTCCGCGATGATCGCGGCAAACGAACTTTCCGAGCAGTTCCCCGAGCGCAAAATCATCGTGGTGGACACTCTGGCCGCCTCCGCAGGTCAGGGCTTGATTGTAAAACTGGTAAGAGATAAAATGCTTGAAGGCGCTTCACTGGAAGAAACTGCCGCCTATGCAAAAGAAATTGCCCCCAAACTTGCCCACTGGTTTACGGTGGATGATCTTGTCTACCTCAAGCGCGGCGGCAGAGTTTCGGCTGCGGCAGCATTTGTGGGCGGTGTGCTGGGCATCAAGCCCGTTCTGCACGTAGATGATGAGGGTCACCTCATCAGTATGGCAAAGGTCAGAGGCAGAAAACCCGCCTTGCTTGCACTGGTTAAAAAGTATGGCGAACTTGCCGAAAACACAGGCAAAGGCACCGTTTTCATCTCTCAGGCAGACGCTTTAGAGGACGCCAAGTTCGTAGCTGACAGTATTGAAAAGCAATACGGCGTTAAAACCGAACTGATCACCGATATCGGCGCTGTCATCGGTGCCCATGCAGGCCCCGGCACCATCGCCCTGTTCTTTATCGGCAACGAAAGATAAACAAAAAGGGTTGTATCCGTCAGGATACAACGCTTTTTTTCATTTCTTTAAAGAAAGAGATCACAAATGGCACCGCCAACACAGCCGAGAGAAAATCCGCCACCGCCTGTGTCATCTCCATCCCCCGCAACCCCCAAAGGTGCGAGAGTAAAAACAACGGCGGGAAAAACATAAAGCCGTTTCTCGATGCCGCCAGTAAACTCGCGCCTGCCGCCTTGCCGACCGCTTGCAGCATCATATTGCTCGGCACGATCCACGCATTGAGCACAAAGGTGAGGCACTGAAAGCGCATTGCCCACTTGGCAACTTCAATCACCTTTTGGTCATCTTGAAACCAAGAAACAATACTCGGTGCAAAGATAAATCCAAGCACTGCAATGACCACCAAAAACATAGCCGCCCACTTCACGCAAAACCAAAACGCCTCTTTCACGCGTTTGTAGTTTTTCGCCCCGTAGTTAAACGCGGCAACCGGTTGCATTCCCTGCCCAAAACCGAGCATGGCGGAATTGGCAAACATCATCACACGGCTGACAATGCCCATCCCTGCAATCGCCTCATCACCGCCAAGACCGCCTGCCACCGTGTTCAGACAAATCACGCTGACACTGGCAAGACCTTGCCGAATCAAACTCGGCACACCGCCTCTGAAAATCTCTTTCCAAACCCACCATTTCAAACGGATGTTTTTAAAACTGAGCTTGATATTGCCGCCCTTTTGCACCCCTCTGAGCAACAGCAAAAAGCTGAAAAACTGACCCACTGCGGTGGCAATGGCAGCACCCGTGACCCCCATATCCAAGGTAAATATCAAAATGGGGTCGAGCGCCACGTTGATCACCGCGCCCGTCACAATGCCAATCATCGAATAAAGCGAACTGCCTTGAAAACGAAGCTGAATATTCAGCACGAAACTCACCGCCATATACGGTGAGGCAATCAGAATATATCGCAGATAATCTTTGGTGTAGGGCAAAATGGTCTCGGTCGAGCCAAGAAAAATCGAAAGCGGCTCGATAAACACAAGACCTGCCACCATCATCACCACGCCCACGACCAAGGCATAAAAGAAACCGCTGCTTGCCATCAACTGCGCCTTTTGGCTGTCCCCTTGCCCGAGCTTACGGGAGATAAAGGAGCCACTGCCGTGCCCGAACAAAAATCCGAGCGCCTGTAAAATCGACATATAGGAGAACACAACTCCCACCGCGCCCGTCGCACTCGGGTCCCCGAGTTTGCCGACGAAAAAGGTGTCCGCCATATTATAAAAGGAAGTCACCAAAACGCTGATAATGGTCGGCACCGCAAGTTTTGGAATGAGTCGCGCTATGGGTGTTTCCAGCATTTGCGCTTGTTTTTGCTCGGTTGTCATATTCTCAGTCCTTTCGGAAAATGGTTTTTCAGTTTACCGCCCGACGCTTTGCCAAACCCAATGCAAATCGAGTTCCACAAAAGCGCCGTGTATCCCTTTTGCGCGCAGTCAAGCATCTCTCCTCTGAAAAAGGCAAGTGCTTGCTCGTCGCCAACCACCTCTACGTTTTGAAAGCGCTCCACAGGGGAAGCCGTAAACAAATGGTGGCAAGGAAAGAAGGTCTTGCCCTTGAGTTGCGCCACCTGTACCCCTGCTCTGAGCACCTGAATACCGACGGGTTTTGGCAGTTCCGCAGGCACCAGATAAGCGTTTTGCCCTGCCGAAAGCCACAAAAGCTCCCGTTCTTTGCCGTAAAAGCGTACCGGCGCAGAAACGCACTGCTCTACCATAGAAGTCAGTTGCGGCAAGGGTTTCTCTGATGTAAAGTAATTTATCTTTACAAAGTTTTGCTCCGCTTGCTCGCTCTTTTGAAGCGCACAAACAAAATGTCCCTCCCCGTTTTCACTCGGAAAGATGCGCGCCGCCCCCGAAAGTCCCAAAAGACCTTGTTCGGCGCCCTCAATATTGCTGTCCACCACCTCAAATTCGGGGTGACGCTCCAAAAAGGAAAGTATATTTTTCTCGTTTTCTTCTAAATTAAACGTACAGGTGGAATACACCATTCGTCCACCCGGACGGAGCATCACTGCCGCTTGTTCAAGCAGTTCTGCCGACCGCTCGGCGCACATTTTAACCAAATCCTCGTTCCAGTCCCTTAAAATTTCGGGATACTTGCGGAACATTCCCTCGCCACTGCACGGGGCATCGAGCAAAATCTTGTCAAAATACCCCTCAAAATTCCGCGCAAGACCCCCGGCATCACTGCGCGTAATCAAAGCATTGCCGATACCCATACGCTCCGCATTGCTCACAAGGATTTTCGCACGTGCAGGGTGAATTTCATTGAGCACCATAATGCCATCGGGATTTTGGCAGGCAAGTGCCGTCGCCTTACTGCCGGGCGCGGCGCACATATCCAGCACCTTGTCCCCGTTTTGCACCCCAAGAGCCGTCACCGCGCTCATGGCGCTTGGCTCTTGGAAATAGCAGCCGCCTGCCATATGCAGCGGCTCGTTGCCAAGACCGTCCTTTTGCCCCTCGAGCACAAAACCGCCCTTAAAATACGGCGCTTCTCTCACCCCGGAAAATAGCCTTAAAAAGTCCTCTCGGCTGATTTTAAGCGGATTATAGCGCACACCGCTCACCGCCTCGGTGCCGACAAATGAGCCTAAATCTATAATATTTTTAAGATAAGAAACCATATCCATTTTTGTCAAATCCTATCAATTTTTATCCATTATATATTATATATTCTTCCCCACCCATTTGCAATATCTCCAAAAAATCTTTTTAAAAATTGCTTTTTAACATCAAAAGTAGTATAATTAACCTATCAATATATGAACACATGAACACAGGGGACTGAACACAGGAGACGGTTCTGTGTGTTGTATACTGCCAAAGTTGGAAAATCGAGCAATACTCCCATGACCGAGCCGAATAAAAAAATATCCACGACATCTTCTTACTACAAACGACACACTTTAATTGAAAAGCGCTTAGGAGGAAATGCAAGATGATAAGCCCATTTAATTTCCAAAGTAAAATACAATGTAGAAAAACAGTAACAGAAATAATATATGCGTTATCAACTCCGCCACTTTCAATCGGCAGCAGAGAGTATAAAAATGCCAAAATTTCTATGAAAGATAACATCACCAAAATTTTGTTACTACCCCAAGTATCTTTTCCTTCCGAAAAAAACGCCGGTGTTCCCATTATTAAACTTGAAATCTCAGAACAATCAACTCAAAGTTTGGTAAATATTTGTTTTGAACTACCAAAAGGGCTACAAATTATGGGAATGATATTGTTGCCTGTAATATTTTTCTTTGGATTGACAGCCGTCATTTCTTATTTCACAGCAAAAATAGAATACTTTCTGGTTGCCTGCATTCCTTGGTTTGTTGAAATATTTGGGGTCTTGCTAGTATGGATTCTATTTAGATTTTCAACAAAACAGCTCGTAAGAGAAATTACAAAACGATTGCAATAGAAAGACAAGAGGTCGGTTCTATTGTCCCCCGAAAGCGTATCCGCAAGTTTGAACAACAGCACGGTGAAATTAAAAACGAAAAATAGTTTTTTCCGCAAATCCAAACGGATTTGCGGGATTTTTTTTGCACAGGTCTTGACAAAATCAAGATGATATTGTATTATTGTAATAGTGAGGTAGTACAATTTAAAAATTGTGATAAAACGAGGTGA
>JAZROO010000099.1:0-9589 GCA_045648705.1 Eubacteriales bacterium
CAATCGACGAAAACGGCTGGCTCCACACCGGGGACCTTGCCCGCCGTGACGAAAACGGATATTATAAGATTACCGGTAGAATCAAGGATATGATTATCCGCGGTGGTGAAAACATTTATCCCAAAGAAATCGAGGAGTTTATTTACACGCATCCCAAGGTAAGAGACGTACAGGTTATTGGTGTGCCCGATAAACGCTATGGTGAGGAAATTATGGCTTGTATCATCCTGAAAGAAGGTCAGTCTATGACCGAGGATGAAATGAAACAGTATATCAATGATAATATGGCGCGTCATAAGGTGCCCAGATACATTGATTTTGTTGATGCATTTCCGATGAATGCGGCAGGAAAAATTCTCAAATACAAAATGCGAGAGGATGCTGCCAAGAAGTTGGGACTGGAATCCTAAGGAACTGGTTATATGGTAAACGGAAAATATTATGTAATTGATGCACACTGTCATATTTATCCCGAAAAAATCGCGCAAAAAGCGGCGCAGAGTACAGGGGATTTTTATGAAGAGATGCCCTATGCCAACGGAACGGTGGATTTCCTTTTAAACGAGGGAATTGCCGCAGGCATTGACCACTTTATTGTGCAGTCGGTGGCAACCACACCCAAGCAGGTGCAAAGCATCAATGAATTTATTTGTCGCAGTGTGGCGCAAAACAAAGAAAGACTTACAGGGCTTGGCACCCTGCATCCCGACAGTGAAGATCAAGCAGGGGATATTGAGCATCTGCTGGAGCTCGGACTGCACGGGGTCAAACTGCATCCCGATATTCAGAATTTCAAGGTGGACGACCCTCGTTGTTGCCGCATTTATGAAATCTGCGGTCAAAAGGGACTGCCTGTTTTAATGCACACGGGGGATCATCGTTATGATAACTCCAATCCCGACCGCGTGGTGCCGATTTTAAAGGAATATCCGCATCTTATTTTTGTCGGTGCGCATTTCGGCGGTTGGTCGGTCTGGGAAAAGTCGAGAAAAGAGATGGTGGGCATTCCGAATCTCTATGTGGATTGTTCCTCTACTATGCCGTATGTAAGTCAGAAGGCGGTGGTGGATATGATTCACGCTTTCGGTATTGAAAGAGTGCTTTTCGGAACGGATTACCCGCTTTGGTCACCTGCTAAAGAACTGGAATCCTTTATGCAACTTGAGCTTACGGATGAAGAGCGCCGTTTGATTCTCAGTGAGAATGCAAAAAATGTTTATAAATTATAATGTAAAACCTTCTGTGGAAAAATATTTCTACAGAAGGTTTTTATTATTGACAAAACAAAATTTATAGTGTATCATTGTGTTAGTCAAGTAATACAACGGAGGGCAAGTATGCACTTTGAGTTTGATAATAATATTCCGATTTATATTCAATTGGTTGAACAACTGAAGAGATATGTGATTTCGGGTGAGTTGCAAGCGGGGCAGCGGTTACCGTCGGTCAGGGAATTGGCGGCAAAAAGCCGCACCAATCCCAACACGGTGCAAAAGGCACTCGCAGAGCTTGAGGAAATGGGACTGATTTATACAGAACGCACCAATGGCAAGTTTGTAACCGACCAAACGGATAAAATAGAATCATTTCGACGGGAATATGCCGCGGCAGTTGCCAAACAGTATTTTTCGGATATGCAAAGCATTGGCTTTTCAGCCATCGATGCGATTACTTATTTGCAAGAATTGAAAGGAGATAACAGATGACGATTCTTGAATGTAAAAACGTTTATAAATCTTTTGGAGACAAAGAGGTACTTCACGACGTTAATCTCTCGATACCGAGCGGTAAAATCGTGGGACTTTTGGGTAAAAACGGTGTTGGTAAATCAACACTGATTAAACTGATCAACGACTTGCTGACACTTACAAGCGGTACCATTACCGTAAAGGGTCAACCCATCGGTGTGGAAAGCAAAAAGGTGATTGCCTTTTTACCGGAACGCACCTATCTTGACAAGCGGATGACAGTCGAGGCCGTTTTAAAGCAATTTAGTGAGTTTTACGACAATTTTGATGAGCAGAAGGCGCGTGACTTACTTGCGGCACTGGAACTGGATACAACGCAAAAACTCAGCAAAATGAGCAAAGGTATGCAGGAAAAAGTACAACTTGTTTTGGTAATGGCAAGACGAGCGGATCTGTATATTTTAGATGAGCCGCTCGGTGGTGTTGACCCTGCAACCCGAGAGTATATTTTGGATACCATTCTCTCTAACTTTAATGAGGGCGCCACCGTTTTGATTTCTACACATTTGATAACAGATGTGGAACGTATACTTGATGAGGTTGTCTTTATTGATAAAGGCCGTATTGTGCTGAGTGAGTCGGCAGATTCTTTGCGTCAGCGCGAGGGTGGCTCGGTGGATGAGATTTTCAGGAGGATGTTCAGATGCTGAAAAAATTAATCAAATATGATCTTAAAGATGCATTTAATAAAGTGATTATAATTTATGCAACTCTTGCGCTGATGCTGGCAGGCGCATATCGTCTGTTTTCTTTATTTGATGATATTTTTGTTTGGGATATTGTCGCTAAAGTTTGTTTTGGCGCCAGCATTTCCATGGCGGTCACCCTGATTATTAATATCGTGATTCACACCTGGGTAAATTTTTGCGTCAGCGCATACGGTGACAGAGGTTATCTGACTCATACGTTACCGATTCAAAAAAGCACTATTTACACCTCAAAAGTGCTTTCCTCCATGATTTGTTTGCTTGTTGCAGTATTGGTCGGTGCTGTTTCTTTGTTTGTTTTGCTTTATTCCGAGCAGACGGTAGAACTTTATAAACAGCTTTCTCTTGTTGTTTCTGAAACCTATGAAACCAGTATGGCTGCATTATTTATAACCATGGCGTTTGAAATATTTTTTCAGACGTTTGCACTGATTCAAGCAGGACTTATCGGTATCATTTTGGGGCAAAGAATGCAAAACGGAAAGCGCGGTTTTTCCTTCCTTTTCGGTGGAATTGCATATACGATTTTTCAAGGAATCGCACTTTTCGGCTTATTGATCGGAGCATTGTTTAAAGAGGGAATGATCACCTTCTTATTTGCCGCTTCTGATACTATGGAGGCAGGTATTTTAAAAACGTTGCTGTTAATTGCTATCGTTGTATATGCTTTAATAGACGTTCTTGCTTTTTTGCTTGCAATCAAATTCTTTAATAAAGGCGTAAATCTTGACTAAATTGCTAAAAAAGACCTCCTAGGAGGTCTTTTTTTTATTGATATGAGGTAATCTATTTGGTATAATTATTATATAAATGTGTTTTAACAAAGGAGAGAAGAAATGGAAATAAAAGATATTTTATCAAAGGTAGATCATACTTTACTTGCCCCCGAGGCAACCTGGAAGGAAATTTCTGCACTTTGCGATGATGCCATAGCGTATGGCACTGCCTCAGTTTGCATTCCGCCCTCTTTTGTTGCACGCGCCAAAGAATATGTAGGCGACCGTCTTAAAATTTGCACCGTAATCGGCTTTCCGGGTGGATATAATACGACGGCAGTGAAATTTTTTGAAACGGAAGATGCTGTGCGAAACGGTGCTGACGAGATTGATATGGTAATCAATATCGGTTGGCTCAAGGATAAAAATTACGATGCTATTTTAAAGGAAATTCAAGCCGTGAAAATTGCCTGCGGTGATAAAATTCTGAAAGTCATTATCGAAACTTGCAAACTTACCGAAACTGAGAAGATACAAATGTGCAAAATTGTATCTGCGGCAGGCGCGGATTTTATCAAAACCTCTACGGGATTTGGTGGCGCAGGGGCAACAAGTGAAGATATAAAACTTTTTGCAAAACATATTGAAAATGACGTAAAGATTAAGGCGGCAGGCGGTATCAGCTCAATGGAAGATGCTAAAGAATTTGTGCGCCTCGGGGCGACCCGTCTTGGTACCAGCCGCATAGTAAAACTTGTTAAAAATCAAAAAGCAGAAGAAGGGAGCTACTGAAAATGAAACCTTATCCCACTCCTCATATTGATGCAACTCCAAGTGATTTTGCCAAAACGGTTTTGATGCCGGGCGATCCGCTCAGAGCTAAGTTTATTGCAGAAAACTTTTTGAGGGATGCGCGTCTTGTTAATAACGTGCGCGGTATACAAGGCTATACAGGCTACTATGAAGACACTAAAGTATCGGTGATGGCAAGCGGTATGGGTATGCCGTCTATTGCTATTTATTCTTATGAATTATACAAATTTTTCGGGGTTGAAAACATTATGCGTATCGGCTCGGCAGGAGCGATGCGTGAAGATATAAAGCTCAGAGATATCGTTATAGGGCAGGGTGCTTGTACTAATTCTGCTTTTGCTCATCAATATCATCTGCCGGGGGATTTTGCCCCTATTGCAGATTATTTGATGCTTTCTGAGTGTGTGGAAACGGCAAAGGAGTTGAAACTTTCGTTTCACGTCGGCAATCTGTTGTCGTCAGATACATTTTATAATGACGAAACATTGCCTGAGCTTTCTGCACTGAATGCTTGGAACAAAATGGGCGTGATGGCGGTTGAAATGGAAGCCGCGGCACTCTATATGAATGCGGCAAGACTTGGTAAACGCGCTCTTGCCATTTGCGCCGTTTCCGATCATCTGATGACAGGGGAGGCCACAAGCGCCACCGAGCGTCAAAACTCCTTTACCGATATGATGACTTTAGCGCTTAAAACTGCGCAGAAATTGGACAGAATATAATGAAACGTGTATTTTTATTCGTACTGGATTCTCTTGGCATCGGTCAGATGCCAGATGCGGCAGAGTTTGGCGATCAAGACTGTAACACATTGTATCGGATTGCAAAGTCATCAAGTTTTGCCATCCCAAACCTTGTGCGGCTTGGCATCGGAAACATCGATGGTATTGATTATCTAAAGAAAACGGAACATCCGCTTGCAAGTGTTGCAAGACTTTCTGAGCGCTCTCGCGGCAAGGATACGACCATCGGGCATTGGGAACTTGCAGGGTTGATTTCACCCCGTCCGATGCCGACCTATCCAAACGGGTTTCCCGATGACCTGTTGCAAACCTTTTCAAAACAAGTGGGCAGAGGGGTGCTTTGCAACAAGCCCTATTCGGGCACTCAGGTAATTTTGGATTACGGGCGTGAGCATCTTGAAAGCGGAAAACTGATTGTTTACACGTCGGCAGACAGTGTTTTTCAGATTGCCGCACATACAGATTTGGTCCCTGTGGAACAACTGTATGATATTTGCCGCACGGCTCGTAAACTTTTGGTGTGGGAACACGGGGTTGGCCGTGTGATTGCCCGTCCGTTTGCAGGGGAGTTCCCCAATTTTTATCGCACTTCCGAGCGTCGCGATTTTTCTTTAAAACCACCGCGCAATACCGTGCTGGATGCCGTTGTATCGGCAGGAAAGCAGGTGCGTGCAGTCGGCAAGATATATGACATTTTTGCGGGACAGGGGATTACACATCATACTCTGACCCACTCCAATGCCGAGGGTATGCAGGTTGCACTCAATGAACTAAAAGAGGATTTTGAGGGTTTGTGCTTTATCAACCTTGTGGATTTTGATATGTTGTACGGACATCGTCAGGATGTTGACGGATATGCCGCCGCACTCAGTGAGTTTGATAGATTTCTTCCCGATTTTATTAAGGGAATGAATGATGAAGATATTTTGATGATTACCGCAGACCACGGCTGTGACCCGGGAGATGAAAGCACCGATCACAGCAGAGAATACACACCGTTTTTGATGTATTCAAAAAACATTGCCCCCAAGCAGTTTGGAACACGCAGCACCATGGCGGACGTTGCCGCAACGGTGGCGGCGTGTCTTGACGTGGAGTTTATCTGCGAGGGCAAAAGTATGTTGGAGGAACACAATGGATAAAAAACTTCTTTGCCAAAAAGCAATTGAGGCAATGGGGAGCGCCTATGCCCCTTATTCCACTTATACTGTTGGTGCTGCACTGCTTTGCGAGGACGGTAGTATTTATACGGGCTGTAATATTGAAAATGCCTCTTATTCAGTCACAATGTGTGCCGAACGGGTGGCGCTCGGCAAGGCGGTCAGCCAAAACCACCGTTCATTTTGCGCCATTGCAGTGGCAGGCGGAAAACAAGGAAAGATGGAAGGTATATTTTCTCCTTGCGGTGTCTGCCGTCAGGCTTTGAGTGAATTTTGTGCACCTGATATGCCGGTACTCCTTGTTAAGAATGAAAATGAATTTGAGGAGTATTCACTGGGGCAACTGTTACCGCAATCCTTTTCTTTGAGGTGATAAAATGCAGATGTACGATATAATTCTTAAAAAAAGAAACGGTTATGAGCTCAGCGACGAGGAAATCGCTTTTGTTATTGACGGATATACAAAAGATCAAATCCCCGATTATCAGATTTCTGCACTGATGATGGCAATTTATTTTCAAGGAATGAGTGAGAGAGAAACCGTCACGCTGACCGAATGTATGGCGCGTTCGGGGGATATGGCGGATCTGAGCCGATTTGGAAAGTTGTCGGTTGATAAACACAGTACAGGCGGCGTGGGAGATAAAACCACCTTGATTGTCGCACCTGTGGTGGCGGCACTTGGGGGAAAGGTCAGCAAAATGTCGGGTCGAGGACTTGGGCATACCGGTGGCACGGTAGATAAACTTGAATCCATTCCCGGTTATCGTACCACGCTGAGTGAGGATGAATTTCTTTCGCAGGTGGAAAAAATCGGCATCGCGGTGATTGGCCAAAGCGGCAACCTCACCCCTGCGGATAAAAAGTTATATGCTTTGCGCGACGTAACTGCAACGGTGGACAGTATCCCGTTGATTACCTCGAGCATTATGTCCAAAAAGATTGCGGCAGGCTCGCACAATATTGTTTTGGACGTTAAGGTTGGCAGCGGCGCTTTTATGAAGAGCGTTGAAGAGGCAGAAATTTTGGCAAAGCAAATGGTGCAAATCGGAAAGGGATGCGGCAGAAACGTTGCCGCCTTGCTGACCAATATGGATATTCCGCTTGGAAATGCCATTGGCAATGCTTTAGAAGTAAAAGAGGCTGTCGCGGTTTTGAAAGGTCAAATCAAGGGTGATCTGTATGAAGTTTGCGTGGCACTGGCAACACAGATGATATCCTTGTGCTTTTCTCTTTCTGAGCAACAGGCAAAACAGAAGGTGCTTGACTGCATTGAAAGCGGAGCGGCTTTTGAAAAGATGAAAGAGTGGATCTCGGCGCAAGGGGGAGAGGTCGCTTATTTGGAAGATATATCTCTTTTTCCGCAGTGCGAATATGTTTTTAAGGTCCTTGCAGAAACCGAGGGGTATATCAGCGCAATGGATGCGCAAAAAATCGGCAGTATCGCTGTGACGCTTGGTGCCGGCAGAGCCACCAAAAATGATGAAATCGACCATGCGGCAGGCATCGTGCTGAGCGCAAAGGTCGGTGACTATGTTCGCAAAGGGGACTGCCTTTGCGAGTTGCATACCAATCGTAAATCGGTGCAAGTGTCGGCGGCAAAGCAGTATCTCGGGGCGCTCACTTTTTCTAAAACGGCACCCGAACAAAAACCATTGATTTTTTAATGATTTTA
This sequence comes from Eubacteriales bacterium, assembly GCA_045648705.1. Classification (GTDB taxonomy): domain Bacteria; phylum Bacillota; class Clostridia; order Oscillospirales; family QAKW01; genus Firm-08. The sequence goes on from JAZROO010000099.1 coordinate 7,563, forward strand.
AGATACAATATGTAAAATGAAAGGATAGGTGGTCATATGGCAAATATTTGGCATGACGTTTCGCCCAAACGGATTACTCCGCAGGATTTTCTTTGCGTTGTTGAAATCACAAAGGGTAGTAAGAAAAAATATGAACTGGATAAAGAAAGCGGATATCTGATTTTGGACCGTATTTTATATACTTCCACCCACTATCCTGCCAATTACGGCTTTATTCCACGCACCTATGGTGACGACGGTGACCCGCTGGACGTGCTGTTGCTTTGCTCAGAGCCTCTTGAACCGCTGACTTTGGTACGTGCCTATCCCATTGGGGTGATCACGATGATTGATAATGGACACAATGACGAAAAGATCATTGCCATTCCGTTTAATGACCCTAACTACAATATGTATACCAACATTGATCAGTTACCGGGGCACATTTTTGATGAAATGCGCCATTTCTTCTCGGTGTATAAGAATCTTGAAAACAAAACCACTGCCGTAGAAGAAGTCAGTTCCCGTGAGGAAGCAATCAAAACGATTGAGGATGCTATCAATAACTACATTGAGAACTTCTGCAAATAATCAATATCCCTGCCACGCAACAAGCGGCAGGGATATTTTTTATAAAAATAATATTGTTTTTTGGATAAATGTGATATAATGAAAGCATTAAAATGTTTCGAGGTAAAAAGTGGAAAAGTATAATGTTACCGGAATGAGTTGTGCCGCGTGTTCGGCTCGTGTGGAAAAGGCGGTTGGTGCCTTGCCTGAGGTTACGGAGTGTAACGTTAATCTGTTGACAGGGACGATGACCGTTCGCGGCGGCAAAGCGCAAGAGATTATTGATGCTGTTACGGCCGCCGGATACGGTGCAACTCTTCAAGCAGAGAAAAAAACAGAAAAAGCTGACGATAAGCAAACGAGTAATTTAGTGGCTCGTTTGATATCCTCTGTGGTTGTGCTGCTTCTTTTGATGTATCTCTCTATGGGGCATATGATGTGGAACTGGCCGCTGCCTGAGGTGCTTGAAAAGAATATTTTGGCGCAGGGCATTTTGCAAATGATGCTCAGTGCCGTGGTGATGGTGATCAATCAGCACTTTTTTATCAGCGGTTTTTCGGCTTTGTGGCATAGGGCACCGAATATGGATACCTTAGTGTCACTCGGCAGTGCCACCGCGTTTGGTTACAGTTGCTATGCTTTATTTGCAATGAGCGGTGCTCTGATCTCCTCTGAGGGCGAAGCCGCGATGCACTATATGCATAATTTGTATTTTGAATCGGCGGCAATGATTTTGACACTGATTACCGTCGGCAAAATGTTGGAAGCCAAAGCCAAGGGAAAGACTACCGATGCGCTGAAAGGACTAATGAATCTGGCACCTGAAACGGCAGTGCTGCTTCAGGATGGAAAAGAGATTGTCGTTGGTGTTGACAAAGTTAAAATCGGTGATATCTTTGTGGTGCGTTCGGGAGAGCGTGTGGCGGTAGACGGCGTGATCACAGAAGGTACTGCCGTGCTTGACGAATCGGCATTAACGGGGGAGAGTATCCCTGTGGATAAAACGGTTGGGGACACGGTTTCGGCGGCTACCATCAATACTAACGGATTTATCAAATGTCGGGCAACGCGCGTGGGAGAAGATACCACACTGTCTCAAATCATTAAATTGGTTTCCGATGCCTCGGCAAGCAAAGCGCCTATTGCTAAGATTGCGGATAAGGTATCGGGTATATTTGTACCAATTGTACTTACCATAGCGGTATTGACAATGGTTGGTTGGCTACTGCTTGGTGAGAGTGCAGGTGCGGCAATCACAAGAGCGGTTTCGGTGCTTGTGATCAGTTGCCCGTGTGCGCTTGGACTTGCCACTCCTGTGGCGATTATGGTGGGCAGTGGTGTCGGTGCCAAAAACGGTATTTTGTTTAAAAGTGCAACGGCACTGGAACAAACCGGTAAGGTAACTGCCGTGGCACTGGACAAGACGGGCACCATTACTTTGGGACAACCTGAGGTAACGGATATTATTCTGAGTGACG
>JAZROO010000100.1:0-9720 GCA_045648705.1 Eubacteriales bacterium
CGGGAATCCACGACCTGACTCCCACTTTGAAATAGCCGTTCGGGAAACATACAGCAATTCTGCCAATTCCACTTGTGTAAGACCTTTTTGCTTTCGGAGTTCCTGTAATTTTTCATTAAATTCCATAATAGCACTCTCTTAAAAATTCTTATTTATCGGTCAGTTGTATTATAGCATAACTTGACCAACAAATAAAGAGAATATGAAAAAACACCCACAGTTTTAAAAAACTACGGGTGTTTTCGTATCTTGTTGTACTGTCCTTAACAGTACGAACCATAAGGGTGGCTTTGTTTTGTTATAGTTTGTCTGCCAGATGCAGTATAAGTTCTTCGGTTTTTTGCCAACCAAGGCAAGGGTCGGTGATGGATTTTCCAAAAACGTCCTCACCAATTTTTTGCGCCCCGTCCTCAAGATAACTCTCAATCATCAGTCCTTTGACCAACTTTTTAATATCACCATTCTGACAGCGCGAATGAATAACGTCCTTGGCAATACGAATCTGCTCTAAATACTGTTTGCCGGAGTTTGCGTGATTGGTGTCCACAATCACAGAGGGGTTTAAAAGTCCGTATTGCCCATACATTTCGCTCACCTGCAACAAATTCTCATAGTGGTAATTGGACACGTTTTTGCCCGTAAAGTCCATATAGCCGCGCAAAATGCCGTGCGCTAAAGGATTACCATCGGAATGAACTTCCCAACCGCGATACAAAAAGGTGTGTTTATGCTGTGCGGCGGTAATGGAATTAAACATTACCGATAGATCTCCGCCCGTTGAATTTTTCATGCCGACAGGGGTACTAAGACCACTGGCGACCAGACGATGCTGCTGATTTTCCACACTTCTTGCCCCAACCGCGACATAAGCGAGTAAGTCCGACAGATAACGGTGGTTTTCAGGGTAAAGCATTTCATCGGCACATGTAAAGCCAAAGTCGCGCAGTGCCGACAGATGCAAATCGCGAATCGCGATAATGCCTTGCAACATATCAGGGCGCTTTTTGGCATCGGGTTGATGAAGCATACCCTTATACCCGTCACCCGTGGTGCGCGGTTTGTTGGTATAGATACGCGGAATGATAAAGATTTTATCTTTTACTTGTTCTTTAAGCACTGCCAGTCGAGAAATATATTCGAGCACCGGCTCTTTGGCATCTGCCGAGCAAGGTCCGATAATCAAAATAAAGCGGTTGTCCCGCCCCTCAAAAATGGCGCGAATGTCGGCATTTCTTTGCTCAAAAACTTGTTTCATCGATTCGCTCAGCGGAAACTTTTCTTTAATTTCCATCGGAATCGGGAATTTTCTGACAAATTCCATTTCTTAAAATTCTCCCTGTTAATCGTTGCAGTTCAGCATAATCCCCAAATTCTTCATTTGCTCAAAAAACGCTCTGAAGCTTTTGTTGACCGCCTGTGCGCCCGTGATACTACCGCCGAGTTTGCTCAAAAGAACGCTCATTGCCATCACGATACGGTGGTCGTCGTGCCCATCAATGTCGGTCGTGGGCGCGTGTAAATCGGTGGGATAAATGCGAACATCATCGCCCGTTGCCTGCAACTCGACACCGCATTTTTGAAGTTCCGCTTGCATGGCGGCAATGCGGTCACTCTCTTTGAGTCGCAAACGGGCGCACCCTGTGAAACTGCCGCCGCGAAATGCCGACAGCGCAAACAAAATCGGCGCAAGATCGGGGCAATCGGAAAGGTTTAGGGTTTCCTTTCCTAATTTTTGAAAATACTCTCTGTATATTTTATCTCCCTGCACGGAATTCTCCTTGAGTCCCGTTACCGTAACACTGCCGCCCAACATATTGAGCGCTTCCAAAAATGCGGCATTGGACCAATCGCCCTCAACCGTTACACTTTGGGCGCGATAGCTCTGTCCGCCACCAACGAAAAATCGATTGCCCTCTTTTTTGATTTGTATGCCAAAGTCTGACAAAATCTGCAAGGTAAGTTCAATATACGAAAGGCTTTCGGCATTGCCTTCAATTTCAAGCACACTGTCCCCTGCCAATAGCGGCAGAGCAAACAACATACCCGTGATAAACTGACTGCTGCGCTCACCGTTGATGCGGTAAAATCCGCTTTGAAGATTGCCCTTTACTTTCAGTGCTTCTTCCCCAAGTTCAAAGGTAAAGCCATATTCGTCGCACAGCTCCTTATACTCGCTCAAGGGTCTTTGCAACAGTCTGCCATGCCCTTTGAGTGTTACGGTGTTGCCTCCGATTAAACACAATGGAATCAAAAATCGAAGCGTTGACCCGCTTTCGCGACAGTCAATTGTGCACTCGGGAATCGCTTTTGGATTTAAACCGCCGAGTTTGAGTCCTCCGTCTTGCTCTTTTACCTTGGCGCCCAATGCCGTAAGGCAAGACAGTGTTGCATCGGTATCTTCACTGCTGCCAAGACCCAAAACCATGCACCCCTCACTCAGTGCCGCCGCAATCATCATTCGATGCGCCGCGGATTTGGAGGGCGGAGCGGATATTCTGCCGTGCGCCACGGAGGGTAAGAATTCTACTTTCATTGATGCTCTCCAATCAACAGATCCATCGCTTCCAGATACCCGTCGGTCCCGTGCCCTGCAATCGTGGCAATACAAGCCGCGCGGACAAAACTTACCTGACGAAACTCCTCGCGTTTGCTAACGTCACTGATATGCACCTCCACCGTGGGAATACCCACCGCCTTTAAGGCATCCAAAAGTGCAACCGAAGTGTGTGTATACGCGGCAGGATTGAACACAATGCCCTGCACCTTGCCGTATGCATTTTGAATGGCATCGACAAGCGCGCCTTCGTGGTTGGACTGATAAATTTCCACCTCAATGCCCCGTTTTTGCGCGTGGGAGATGATCTTTTCGCAAAGAGCATTATAGTCCTCTTTGCCATAGATATCCGGTTCGCGCAGTCCAAGCAAATTCAGGTTCGGTCCGTTGAGTATAAGAAGCTTCATTTTTCCCATTCCTTTATCAAGTTTTCGGCAGTTTTTTCCGCACCGTCTGCCGCAGTCACGGCAATACGGTGGTCTGCCGCTGCCATATATTTGTCATATCGCTCATAAAAGCGCTTTTCAAGTGCTTTTGGGTCAGAGGACAAGGGTCTGTCCTCGGTAGCAACCAATTCGGCAAGCGGTCTGTCCAAAAAGAACAACACCCCGTTTTGCCGCAAAGCGCGCAGATTTTCATTTCGTAAAATAGCGCCGCCGCCCGTTGCAATAATTTTTCCTTGTGATGCCGCAAGTGAAGCAATAACCTCACTTTCCAGTTTCCGAAATCCCTCTTCCGAGGCTTTGGCGAAAATTTCGGGGATGGTTTTACCCGCTTTTTGCTCAATCAGACGATCAGTGTCGATCAGTTCCCGACCGAGCATTTTGGAAAGCGCGGCACCAAGGGTGCTTTTGCCGCAGGATGCCATACCGATCAGCACGATATTTTGCTTTTGCCGCTTTAGTCGGTGATACACTTCCAAAGCGCGCTTTTCATCGGGTAGCGTTCCCGTAAAAAACTCTATGGCTTTTACCGCTTGCATCACCAGCATCTGCAGTCCGCCGACACCGATAAGCCCTCTCTCCTTTGCCGCGAGTACAAGTCTTGAACAAAGCGGATTGTAAATCGCGTCTGCAACCGCCTCAAGCTTTAGAAAGTCCGAAATATCCATCGGGCTTTGCTCGATTTTGGGATACATTCCGCAAGGGGTGGCGTTGATGATCACCTCGGCATCCGTATGCTCGGCATAAACTTGCTCATAGGTGATGCAGTCCTCTTTCCAAGTGCGCGAAACACGATAGATTTCTGCCGCACCCATTGCCATCGCCACCGCTTTTGCGGTTTTGGAAGTGCCGCCCGAGCCTAAAATCAGCACCTTTTTGCCCGAAAGGACAATGCCGTTTTGGCAAAGCAAACACTCCAGTCCGTAAAAATCAGTATTATAACCATACAGTTTGCCCTCACGGTTGACAACCGTATTGACCGCACCGATATTTTTGGCGGTTTCACTGATAAAATCAAGATGCTCCATCACCGTCTGCTTATAGGGAATGGTGACGTTGATGGCAGAAAACTCCCTTGCCTTTAAAAAAGGCGCCACCTGCTCAGGAGAGAGCTCTTTGAGGCAATAATCATAAGACTTAAGCGCTGTGTGTATTTCTTTTGAAAAACTGTGAGATAGTTTCTCACCGATACATCCGTATTGCATTTTATGCCAACCAATCTGTTCCGTTTTTAACTGTCAACATATCCGCCACCGTCAGTGCGAGCATACTGCTTTGCACCACAGCCGCACGGTGCACAATGCAAGGATCGTGCCTTCCCTTTGCGGCAAGGGTTGCATTTTCCAAAGACGGTAAGGCAACGCTTTGTTGCTCTTTTGAAATGGTGGGGGTGGGTTTGATGGCGGTGCGTACCGTGATGGGTGCACCCACCGAAATGCCACCGAAAATACCGCCCATTTTACCTGAGGACAGTTGCACCTTGCCATCGATATTGGCCATCGGGTCGTTTGCCATACTGCCCGTCATATAGGCAAGTCCAAATCCTGCGCCAAACTCCACGCCCTTAACGGCAGGAATGGAAAAAAGCGCGTGGGAAATGCGGCTTTCCAACGAATCAAAGAAAGGTTCGCCTACCCCTGCTTCCAATCCGATTACGGCACTTTCAAGTATGCCGCCGACACTGTCTGCCTGCGCCTTTGCCTCGCAGATTGCCCCTTGCATCTGCTCTTTGGCATCATTGTCCAGCACGGGAAAATGATCGTCTTTAAGCAGCTCGGCATCATTTTCATAGTTTTCAAAGCTTCTGTCCTGAATACCTGCGATTTCTGCAATATGGGTGATAATGAAAATCCCCTTTTGCTCCAATGCTTTCAGGACAATTGCACCTGCCGCCACGATTGCCGCCGTCAATCTGCCGCTGAAGTGGCCGCCACCGCGGTAATCTTCATACCCATGGTATTTGCAAAAGGCGGCATAGTCTGCATGACCCGGTCGGGCAATGCGGTTTTGGTAATCGGCAGAACGAGTGTCCTGATTTAAAATACGGATACAAATGGGAGCTCCCGTGGTATATCCGTTAAAGACACCGCTTTCAATCACAAATTCATCCGCCTCTACTCTGGAGGTGGAAACCTCCCCTGAGGGTCGACGAAGCGCCAATTGATGACAAATAAAATCTTCGTCTACCCGAATGCCTGCCGCAAGTCCGTCAAGCACCGCGCCGATGCTGCTGCCGTGGCTTTCACCATACAACGTCAAACAAATATTCTGACCAATGGTATTTCTCATTTATATCACCGCCTTGCTTATAAATTCGGTAAATTCTTCAAACAATATATCGCGCAACTCAAACTTGCCGATTTGATCAACGAAAACCACGCTGATGCGCTCACCGACGCATTTTTTATCGTGACGGCAAGCGTCAATCAATTGCTCCTTGTTCAGCGGCAACTGCGTTGGCAGTCCGATTTTCTCATATAATGCCACCAAACGATTGCGCACCTTCGGGGAGCACATAACAAGCATTCCGAGTGCCACACACTCACCGTGATACATCATTTCAAAATCCAAATTACTTTCCAGCGCGTGTGCCAGTGTGTGCCCGAAATTGAGCACCTTGCGCTCACCGCTTTCCTTTTCATCGCGCTCGACCACACCGCACTTGATCTTTACGGCGCGGTAAAGTAACTTTGCCAGATTTTGCTCTATATCCTCTTTTTCAAACGCTTCAAACAGGTCAGCATCATAGGTTGCCGCCATTTTAACGGCCTCTGCCAAACCTGCGTTGATTTGTCGCTTAGGTAAGGTCTTTAACGTGTCCACATCAATCAGCACACCTTTTGGTTGGTAAAACGCGCCAACGATGTTTTTATACCCTGCAAAATCGATTGCCGTTTTGCCGCCGACCGAGGAATCCACCTGTGCCAAAACGGTAGTGGGAATATTATAAAAATCAATGCCGCGCATATAGGTGGCAGCCGCCAGCCCTGCAATATCACCCACCACACCGCCGCCAACGGCAATCACGCGGTCACTTCGGGTAAGATTCATTTCCACCATGGTCTGCCAGATTTGCGAGAGGGTGGAAAGAGACTTGCTCTCCTCCCCTGCGGCAAAGGTGAATATTTTGGCATTTTTACAAGCGGCGGCAACACTCTTTGCATACTGCACGGGAACACCGCTGTCTGTTACCACCAACGTCTTTTCCCCTGCACCCCAAAGAGATGCCATATTATTGATACTGCCAAAGGTAATTTTGTAGCCGCCCTCTTTGGTTTTCACATTTAACTTCACCGCTAAATCACCATTTCCTTTTCATAGCTTCCCAAAATCGTAACGTTATTACAAGATTTTTGCAATTCTTTCAGCATTGCCGTACCCTTGGGAGAGTGGATATTCCCCTCACCCTCTACGTAAAAGTAATAATTCCAACTCAAATGTTTGGTCGGGCGGCTTTTGAGCGCCAAAAGGTTAAAACCGTGCTCACCAATGATGCTGACGGCACGGCCCAAAGAGCCTGCTTCGTGATTTACGGTAAAGGTCATCACAAATCTGCCGTCGGTGTCTGCAGGGTTACGGGCACTGCGAGAAAAGACGGCAAAGCGCGTTGTGTTGCCGCTGTCCTCCTCTATGCGCCCCTCAAGCTTTTGCAATCCGTACCGCTTACCTGCCTCCTCGCTGCCGATGGCGGCAAGTGTTTTGTCACCACGCTCGGCAACCGTTTTGGCGGCAACGGCAGTATTGACCGCTTGCGTTTGTGCCCATCCGTGAGAGCGAATATATTCAGCGCATTGTCCGAGTGCCTGCGGATGAGAGATGACCTCTTTGATCTTGTCTATCGAGGTGCCGGGTAGACCCAGCAAATTTTGCGACACCTGCAACTCATAAATACCGTTAATATGGAGTGAGCCGAAAAAGGCAAGGTCCATCACCTGACCGACGTCACCATTATAACTATTCTCAATCGGCAGTACCGCGACATCGCATTCATCTTTTTCCACTGCCTGATAGGCGGCGGCAAAATCCTCATAAGCATGTGCCGAGGCATCGGGAAAAATGCGCGATGCGGCAATCTGCGCAAACGCACCGGGCACACCACTGTATGCCACGCGCATCCCCTCCAGCAAACGATGCTGATATGCCTTGGAAATATCCATTGTGTGTTGCAAGAAACTCACGTAATACGAGCGCAGACTTTCATCAGAAATGCGCTCACTGCCCTGCTCCAAGAGTTGTTGCTCTCTTTGGGCATCCAAAACGGGCAGTCCTTTTTCTTTTTTATAAGCCGCTACCGCTTCAACGGCACGAAGGCGCTTTTCAAAAAGTTCTGCCATCTCGGCATCGACTTTGGAAATAATGTCTCTTGCTTTTTCTAATTGATTCATCGTCAGTTCCTCTCGGATGATTATTTTTGATACTCGGCAATCAATTTTTTAAATGCCGGCAGCGCATTTTCAATAGTACTTTTCGCCACGCAATAACTGATACGGACATATCCTGCACCGCCAAAACTGTCCCCCGGTACCAACAGCAGTTCGTATTTCTTTGCTTTTTCGCAAAACGCATTTGCATCCGCCTCGGGTGATTTCATAAACAGATAAAATGCACCCTGCGGCTCGATGACTTCATAACCGTATTCTACCAGTGCATTATAAAGCAGATTGCGGTTTTGTTCATACGCGGCAATATCGGCTTTGGCATCCATACATTTTGCGATGGCATACTGCATCATACTGGGTGCGCAAACAAAGCCAAGTGCTCTGCCTGCACCGCAAACGGCGGCAAAAACGTCTTTGCTGTCCTTTACCTTAGAGGAAACAAAGATATATCCGATGCGCTCACCCGGCAGAGAGAGTGATTTGGAATAGGAATAACAAACCAATGTATTGTCATAATAACAAGGAATATAGGGAACCACCGTATCCCCGTAAACCAGTTCTCTGTACGGCTCGTCGGCAATAATATAAATGTCGGTGCCATACTCTTTTTGTTTTTCTTCGAGCAGTGCGGCAATTGCCTTGATATCCTGCTCACCGACCACCGCACCGGTGGGGTTGTTGGGGGAATTGATAATGATTGCCTTGGTTTTAGGGGTAATACACGCTTTGAGGGCATCCATATCGGGACACATATCGGCTCTGGGCGGTGCGACCACCAAAGTAGCTCCCGTCGCCTCGACAAACACTCTGTATTCAGGGAAGAACGGCGCAAGTGCAATTACCTCGTCCCCCTCGTTTACCAATGCCTTTAAGCTGATGGTGAGTGACGCGGCGGCACCGCAGGTCATATAAATGTTTTCCGCCACTGCTTCCAGTCCGAAACGACGGGTAATGCTGTTTGCAATTTCCGCACGTACCGCAGGAGCACCGGGAGCCGAAGTGTAGCCGTGCAGTGCCACAGGGTCAGTGTTTTCAATCAAATCTTTGAGTACATCCGTGAGTGCCGCAGGCGCAGGAATAGACGGATTGCCCAGTGAAAAATCATACACGTTTTCAGCGCCGATTTCTGCTCTGCGACGATTGCCGTATTCAAATATCTCGCGAATTACCGAGCTTCTTTTGCCAAGTTCCATCATTTTTTGTGAAATCATACTCTTTTCCTCCAAAATTAAAAAATCCGCCTTTCTCTCGCTTAAATGTATAGCGAAAAGGCGGACAGTCTGTAAGCCGGATAAGATCAATCAGCATTCAGGCAGTCCGCGCTTATAAAGTAGTAAAAATACATTGCTGCCATATTGCAAATTGCTCCTTCCTTTATATATTGTTTTAATAATACACCCGTAACCCTTCCTTGTCAAGTATTTTTATTCATATTGGTGCATACGACGTTGTCGCGTTTCATACAATAAGCAAGAGGTGTTTTTTATGAAAATTCATTGGAAGCGACTGCTGTTTTGTCTGCTTGTGCCGCTCGGTGTAGGTGCTGTTGCCGCCTTTTTAACAAGAGAAGAGACCCCCGTCCTGTTTGACACAATTCAAAAGCCTGCGCTCACACCGCCTGCCTGGGTATTCCCTGTGGTGTGGAGCATACTGTATCTGCTGATGGGCTATGCTTCCTATCGCATTGCCCACGCTGACAAACCGACCGGATACAAAAATCAAACCCTGATTCTGTATGCCATTCAACTGTTTTTTAATTTCGTATGGTCACTGATTTTCTTTAATATGCAACATTTCGGATTTGCACTTGTATGGCTGATCGTACTATGGGGGCTGATTTTATGGCTATGCTTTCGCACTTTTTTTATCGACAAGGTCGCATTTTGGTGTCTGCTTCCCTATCTGCTGTGGGTAACTTTTGCAGGTTACCTTAATCTCATAATTTATCTGAATAACTGAACTTTCGTAATAAAAAAACACCCGTACGGGTGTTTTTTTATTGGAGCAGGATACGGGAGTCGAACCCGCCTCTGAGGCTTGGGAAGCGCCTGTACTACCGATGTACTAATCCTGCATTTATGAAAAAAATATTAGTTATATTATTATAGAACTCTGCCTTTTCTTTGTCAAGGGAAATGCTGTCCCATTTTGTAAAACAGTTGCATTTTATATGCTGCCAATATATAATAATTATCATAGATTTAAAAAACAACGGAGGTCGCGATGACAATTTTGAGAGATGAAAACTTTATAAAAAAAGCCAATGATTTCAAAAGACCGCTGATGAAAAGAACGGTTCGTCCGACAAAAATTGTGGAAATCACAAAGGACCCGACTGCTTTTC
>JAZROO010000101.1:0-8568 GCA_045648705.1 Eubacteriales bacterium
CAGCGAGCAAAACGAAGCGCCGCGGTCGAAGAAAAACGACGCTCCAAGGAAGTTTTTCTTCGGGCACCGCAAGAGGCATTTTAAGGCGACGCCTTAAAAAGATAACCCGAAGGTCGTTGGGTCAAGGTCTCGGCTGCCGCCTCGGTCGGTGCTTCTGTGCTATGCACAGAGGTGTCCACCGGACACCCGCACCCTTCCCCCGCAACCAACATTGCGAACCGAAAAAGATATCGGTTTGGAAAACCCCGAAACCACAGCGGTTTCGGGGTTTTGTTATGCCATTTTTTCAAGGTAAAATTCAAAAGATATCATTTCCCCAAAAAGACCTTTGGGGAGGACTTGAACTATGATAATTGAAATTATGGCGGTTTTATGTTATACTTAAATCGTAAGTTTTGTCGAACTGAGGTGAGTTGTTTGAAATCTCCAAAATTGAAAAATGCCCTGATATGCAGGATTCTTGTTTATATAGTTGTCCTTGGTGGATTTATCGCTCCTATTATTATTGTGGTGAATTTGAAATTTGTTTCCGAAGCGATTAAGGTTATTGTCGTGATAGGCTTAGCAGTCGGCCTTTTGATATATCTAATTAAGAACTTTGTTTTGTTGATGGCAATGGATGTTGGATTGGCCATGTTGCATTGTCATAACACTGCAAGAAAACAGTTTGTATTACCCCAGTCTTTTTCTGCCAAAAAGGTCGAAAAGAGAATTTCTCGATTTGGTCAAAAGTGTGAGCCAATAGCGATCTCGCCACGCCCTGAAACACTTCGATACAAGAGCCATGCTCCCATGACGATTTATTCAAGCGGTATCGAGAAGATTATTGCGACATACCATATTGATTTCTTGGATAAAAACCAATACCACTTGATCATCAATTCTGCCACGGCGAACTCAAAGGCATTAAAAGGGAAAAAGAAGCATCGTTTTCTTGATAAATCTCAAAAGAGCTCTCCATTAAACCGCGTTACCGTGATCGTGATATATGCCAAACAAGTTGATGAGAAATTGAGAAATAGCTTGTTTGATGCGGTTTGCAAAAATGGTGGAGACGGGTTCGATACTGCGATACTTCCGTGTGTGGTGGATTTAGAAAAACAAGTTTGTACATTCGACAGTATGCGAATGCCCTACACGGGATTTCAATATCCGGTGAAGAACCGCGGTATAAAAATCATTCGGAAATATCTGTTTAACAACAAGTTTCCTTTTGTCGATTCACCGGATATGCTTGACCCAATCAAAGACATGGATCCCGAGCAAAGCCTGTGGGATTTTTGGAAAACGATGAAAAATGAACTCGTGTCAGATGATAAGAATATGAAAAAACGCTTTGAAAAAATGAAGCATGGGGACATCGTTTTTGAAGATGGCTATATTTATTTAAAATGGGAAGATCACGGCCTTTGGATTTCAGTTGAATTAAATGAAGAACTGAGAACGGCTGAAATTGATCCCATTGATTCTTGGGATTATCCAAAGTCCAATAAAATTGCAAAAGCTGCCATAAAAGAAATAAAAACTTTGCTTAATACTTATTTTGCCGGACTGGGATACACCACAAAGTATATTTCTTATGAATGATATCTTTTTGCTGACCTGACCAACATCATCGACGAGGATGCTCCCGTGGAGGACTGTACTACCATGCGTCAGCCGCAACACCGTAAGAAGAATAACGGCCCCGTGATGGGCGGTATGTAAAAATAACGTAACAGCCAGCAACGACAGAAAGTCGGGGTCAAAAAGGTCGCGGTCATAACACTCAAACCCGATTCCGACACGGGAACTTTTTATTTCATTTGAAGATTTTGTCTTTAAGCGTCCTATAAGCTTCATAATAATTTTTCCTATAAATCAAACGCACTTGAATATTTATTCGACAATCCTTCTTGCTTGGTTCATTCTTTCAACGTGAAGGCGGGTTAAGGCGGCAATACCCTCAAAATCTCGGTTGGCAATAAGTTCGGGCTTTAAGATTGAAGCACCTGTTCCGACCGCACACGCACCTGCCTTGAAAAAGTCACCGATAGTATCGGGATTCACACCTCCTGTGCAAAGAAACGGAACGTGTGAAAGAGGACGTGTTATGTTCACAAGATAACCTATATCATCCTTGGTTATGGGGAACATTTTAACAATATCCGCACCTGCTCTGTAAGCCGTCATAACCTCGGTTGGCGTGAATGCACCGGGGATGGAAATCATCCCCATTTGCTTGGTCAGTTTGATAATATCGGTATTAACGTCGGGTGAAAGCAAAAATTTTGCTCCTGCTTGCTTTGCGGCAACGACGTATTTCTCATCAATAACCGTACCTGCTCCAACCAACATTTTGTCGCCCATCGTTTCATAAATCGTGCGGATAGCTGAGGCGGTTTTTTCGGCAGTGTCTTGGTCACTTGGATCAAAGGTAACCTCTGCGACACGCACACCTCCGTTATAAACAGCGCGAATAATATCAGGAATAAGCGACAACTCTATACCACGAAGGATAACCATAAGACCTTGTTGCTTAATATATTCCAAATCACTCATATTTCAAATGCTCCAACTCTTTAAAATAGTATATAGTATCATCCACAGGGCGGATATCGGTAACCGTGCCGACATAGTGGCGCAGGTTGCGCTCCTTAAAGGGACGGCTCTTGATAACCTCCTCGTCAAGGTCTATACCAAGACCCGGCTTGTCGGGGATGATGATGTGACCGTCCTCGTAATGTACCTCCTCGGTGCTGACCTGCTTTCTGAAAGAACCGTCGGTCAGCATTATCTCGTGGATACAGAAATTGGGTATGGTACAGGCCAACTGCAGAATTGCGGCGTTGGAAACGGGACCCGACGGATTGTGGAACGACACCGGCACGTGCTTGGCCTCGGCCATACCTGCTATCTTTTTACCCGTCATAAGGCCGCCTGCGTGGAACACGTCGGGCTGTAGGTAGTCAACACAGTTCTTTTCGAGGATCTCTTGGAAAGCGTAAATACCGTAGCCACGCTCACCTGCGGCAATGGGAATATTTGAATGCGCACGGACATAAGCCGTTGAATCCATATTATCGGGAACGCAAGGCTCCTCCAAAAACATTGGGTGATACTGCTCAAGCTCACGTGAGATTATAAGTGCAGTGGTGGGATTAAAGCGTCCGTGACACTCAATGAGAAGATCAACGTTGTCACCGACAGCCTCTCTGACAGCACCGACAATATCGGACGACAGCCTCAGCTGTTCGTTGGAGATGCTCATATGCGATGAACCAAACGGATCCCACTTGAGCGCCTTGATACCAAGCTCGGCGGTTCTTTTGGCCTTTTGGGCAAAATCCTCGGGTGTGCGTGCGCCGACAAACCACGCGTTGGCATACATTTTAACTCGATCTCTGACCTTACCACCCAAAAGCATACTTACAGGAACGTTTAAGGCTTTACCTTTGATATCCCAGCAAGCCATCTCTATGGCACTAAGCGCCGACATCAACACAGGGCCGCCCTTCCAATAAATATCACGGTAAACCTCAAACATCAGTTTTTCGGTCTCAAATGGGTCACGTCCTACGATAAGTCTTTTAAGATCCTTGACCATACCCTCAAGAGCGTTTTCATTGGTTCCGAGTGAAGCCTCACCCCAACCGTAGATGCCCTCGTCGGTCTCGACCTTTACAAAGTTCCAGTTCATACGGAAAGAATCCATTGTATATGCTTTTACATCGGTTATTTTCATAATACTTCTCCTTTATTTTTCGTCAAAATCTGCAGGTTTTTTGAACGGCAGCAGGCAAACGCTGATGCCGGAATCGACCGTCAGCTCGGTACCCGTGACCGTTCTTGAAAGGTCGGAACCCAAGTAATATACCGCTTCGGCGATATCCTCTCCGAATGACTCGATTCCTGCTGGATACTGCGCCCTTCTTCGTGCGGTCTCATCTTCGGTCTGTCTGTCCCAACGGTCGGTGTGGATGGCACCTGCGGCCAGATAATTGGCACGGATGCTGTAAGCGCCAAGCTCGACCGCCATTGACTTGGTCAGCGACAGCAGAGCACCCTTCGACAAAGTATAAAGCGCACGGCCGTGAATAGCCTGATGGCAATGCACCGAGCCAACCACCACGATAGAGCCTTTGCCTTGAGCTTTCATTAGCTTGGCGGCATTCTGACAACAGAAAAATGTACCCTTAATGTTGGCATCAACAACGCTGTCAAAATCATCCTCTGATGAGTTGAGCACGCCAAAATCAACGCCTAAATTTGCAGCATTGGCAACGAAAATATCAAGTCCGTTGAAGGTGTTTTTGATATCCTCAAACGCCGCATCGACCGATTTTATATCGGACAGCTCAACTCGGTAGCCCTTGGCCTTGACACCGTATTTTTGCGACAGCTCATTGGCAACCACTTCAGCATCGGCGGCCTCCCTGCCCGAAACTGCAACGTCATAGCCGATTGCGGCGAATTTTTCGGCAATGGCACGGCCTGTATTTCTCGTTGCGCCCGTGATAAATACTACTGACATTTTAAACACTCCCTTTATCTACATTTTACATCGGATTTTGGGTGAATTAAATGTATTATTAAAGCATATATTTTGCAAATTCAATCATTTTATTGACTTTAAAGACTAATTTGTGTACAATTCAATCAACGGAGGTGCGTTTAATGAAACCCGTCGAAAATCTTAATGATATGTGGATATCGTTGCGCTTTGCAATGAGTTATCACCCTAAAAACCGCAAAATGAGTATAAAAAGCCGCCCGCAGCATACCCTTGTGTATATTGCATACGGCGAGTATTGCTATCGCTTTGGCAAAGAAACTTTGATTGCCAAAAGCCGTGATTTGGTTTACGTTCCCAAAGGCGCAACCTACACCTATGAAATCGTAAGTGAAACGGCATATATCAGGCAGGTTGAATTTGAGATAATCAATCCTTCGTTTCCGTTTGCTGATACTCCCAAAATCATAAATGCTGCGCCTGATATCGAAAATTCACTTAAAGAAATTATTGAGAATTTTGGCACCAACAATCCAAAAAACTATTTGAAGGTGCTCGGCAAGCTATATGAGCTTTGCTCTCTTCTTCCAACCAAGGAACCGCAATTTTCGGGTACAAGCAGTAAAATATGTCCCGCCGTTGAATATATCGAGGCTCACTGCGCTGAAAAAATCGACGTGCAAACGCTTGCCGACCTTTGTTTTATGAGTCAAGCACAACTGAGGAGATATTTTAAGCACCAATACCAAATGTCACCCATAACATACAAAAATAGGTTCAGAATCGAAAAAGCCAAGCAAATGCTTTTGTACGGTGTTACCGACGTGTCCCACATTGCCGAAAAGCTAGGATTCGATTCGGTTTACTCGTTTAGCAAAATCTTTAAAATGTATGCCGGTATAACACCCTCAGACTTTGCCAAAAACAAGAATTAAAACTATTGAATAACTATAAAAACAATGATATCTTTTTCGGTGCTACGAGCCAAAAAGACTTTGCTTTTTAGCAGAGTCTTTTCTTTTTTTAAAGATACGACCGTCGGGTTATGAGAACGAAGGGCGAATAACTGAAATTCGTTAAACAGTCGGTTGTCAAAAAAAATCACTGCTTTTATTCGCAAAAATTAATTTTATTCAAAAAAGATTAAAAGTATACTATCAATTATTGTTGACAAAAATTGATTTTGTGGGTATAATACATAAAAAGGAGTGTGATTTAAATGTCTATTACTTCGAAAGACGGTATCCTGAAAGTGTTAACTGCTTATAACCCCTGGTGGAAAACGGGTGTTGTAAATCCCAAGATGACCAAAACTTACAAAAGATTTGCGTTTCATGAAGCTATGAAGCGATTAAAGGAAAAAGATATCCGAAGAACCGTTGTGCTCACCGGTACACGTCGAGTTGGAAAAACAACAATACAGTATCAGATGATTGAAGCACTTCTAAATTCCGGTGTTGCACCTCAAAAAATCGTATTTATTTCTATGGATCATCCGATGCTTAAATTGAGCCAGTTTCAAGAAGTATTGGAGTGCTACCATGAAAATATATACGCCGAGCAAGACGTATACTACTTTTTCGATGAAGTTCAGTATGCCCAAGATTGGGATCGTTGGTTAAAAACAATTTATGATACTCAACCTGACACCAAAGTTATTGCCACCGGTTCTGCAAGTCCTGCTCTTATGAAAGGTAGCAGAGAAAGTGGTGCAGGCAGATGGTCTGTCATTCAGGTCCCAACCCTATCTTTTTATGAATATTGTGAACTGTTGGGGGTTGAGCGTCCTGATATTCCGGCAGATATGAAGGTGACCTCTCTCCTTCATAAAACGCAAATCGAACGAAATCAGATTATGCTTCAGCTATCCAAGGTGCAAAATCATTTCATGCGTTATTTGCAAGTCGGCGGGTTCCCTGAGTTGGCTCTGGCGGATAACGATTTAATGGCACAACAAATCATGCGTGAAGACGTAGTTGATAAAGTATTGAAAAGAGACCTTCCGTCTTTATACAATATCAGAAATGCCACAGAGCTTGAACGAATCTTCTTGTATTTGTGCAACGTTTCATCTGAAATCGTTTCAATTGAAGCTATAACAAAAGAACTGAACGGTGTTTCCAGAACAACCGTAGAAAACTATATCCAGTATCTTGAAAGCGCAAACCTTATATATCAAAGCTGGCCTGTTGATATGGCGGGCAAAAAGGTTCTTAAAGCAAGACCGAAAATATATATTGCCGATGCCGCCATCCGCAATGCCGTATTAATGGATGATTCTATTATGACCGATCCTGTCGGCATGGGGAAAGTAGTGGAAACCGCAATCTACAAACACGTTGCAGCATTTTATTATCAGTTTGCTACTTCCATCGGATATTTCCGTGGCGGCAAAAAGAATAAAGAAATCGACGTTGTTGTTGATTATCCCAATATCAAGAACATCTTGATTGAGGTTAAGTATCGTGAAGGTGCTCCCATTGCAGATGATGATGCAATTATTGAGCTTTGCGAAGAAGCCTCTGCTGCTATTATTGTTACGAAGACTTCAACAGATTTTGGTGTTCATAACACAGCTTGCGGAAAAGAACTTTTAAGAATCCCTGCATTCGCTTTTCTGTATTTGCTTGGTAATGCCGAAAAACACGGGTACCGTGGAATTGAATAAATCAGATGTAAATGAGGTTTTAGTATGTCTGCAAAAGTATATACCTTTCATATTGTCTACGAAGGATTAGAAGAGAAGATATGGCGAAATATTGCTGTTTCTTCAAATTACCGATTGGATCAACTTGGTTACGCTGTTTTAGCTGCGTTTGACACGATGGCATATCATCTGTTTGAATTTCATTATAAAGATGGTCGGTTTGAAATCCCCAATGAAGATGCGGACGAAGAGCAAATTGATATGTCGGTTTTTAAACTGTATCAGCTGGACCTTAAAATAGGTGATCGTCTTCGTATGGATTATGACTTTGGCACAACACAGACCTTTTGGATAGAGCTTATCGGTGTCGAAAATATGGAGCGCGGTCAAGGTAGAAGATATCCGTATATCACTGGGGGCTCGGGTTGCGGTATCATTGATGATATGTCCTCCGATGAACTGCAAGAGCTTATAGAGCAAATCGATAAAGACGGCAAAACCGAGGAACCTATTTATTATAATAACCGAATGATGCCGTGGGATTACCGTTGGTTCGATCTTGATAATATAAACGCTTTGTTTAAAGGTGAAATCGAGATAATCGAAGACGGATATGCACCTTTTTGGTTTGATTGATAATCTCGGCAAATTGCAACGCTCGGCTCGACAGCAGTAAATTGTATCAATTTTTCTCATTAACTTCAAAAAGACTTTGCTTTTTAGCAGAGTCTTTTCTTTTTTTAAAGATACGACCGTCGCCAAAAACAGTTTTCGGGGAGGAATTAAACTATGTTTATTGAAACAATAGTTTTACGGTTGCCACTTGATTTTAATTTGATTAACAGGTATAATGTGCGTATGTTTGTTAATAGAGGTGTGTGTTTTTGAACTATATAACAATAGTTGTATTAATTTTTTCGTTAACCGGTGCTATTGATTACTTAATAGGCAACAAATTCGGCATCGGCAAAGAATTTGAAAGGGCATTTTCACTATTTTGCCCGATGGCACTTAGTATGCTCGGTATGATCGTCATCGCTCCCGCCATCGGCGCGTGGTTGACCCCACTGTTTGACGGGTTTTACAAGTTGCTTGGCATCGACCCGTCGATCATTCCCGCGTCGTTGTTTGCTAACGATATGGGCGGGATGACACTTGCTCAAACAATTAGCAAATCCAAAGCCATAGGAAACTATAACGCCTTTATAGTATCTTCTATGATGGGTTGTGTTATATCATTTACCATACCTTTTTCGCTTGGTATTGTTAAGAAAAACCAACACAAAGAACTTTTTCTTGGTTTTCTTTGCGGTATTGTAACAATACCGATAGGCTGCCTTGTTGCAGGGCTTATTTGCAAGATAAATTTCATCGTTCTGCTTGTAAATTTATTGCCTTTGATTATCCTTGCGGTAATCGTTGGAGTGGG